>DAINCT010000580.1:0-2884 GCA_036732245.1 Chloroflexota bacterium
TGGCGATCCACGGGATGACGACGACGATAAGCATCGCCGGTAGGAGTATCTGGAGACTCGACTCCAGCTGCCCTCAGGGGACATGCACAAACCGCTGGTACGTGGCCGCGGCCGGCAGCGATACCTGGCTGCCGCATCCCCTTCCGGGGGGCGGGGTCACATTCGTCAGGATCAATCCGACACACGCCTACCTCATCGCGCTGCTCCATCCGGGCCGAAATGTCAAGCAGACCCTGATGCGTACTGTCGACGGAGGAGCCACTTGGACGCGGCTGCCTGATCCCTGCCCGCCGGGTTCCGCTCCGCCCATGCTCGCCTCGTTTGGCTTCGAGCATCTGTGGACCTTGTGCGCCTGGGGCAGCAGCGCCGGGGCGGAGTCGAAGACGGTCTACCGCTCAGACGATGCCGGCGGTAGCTGGCGGTTGGTGTCAGCCTCGGGTGTCCGGTACCCGCTTCACAATCTGACGGCCGCGGGGTACGCGGTCTCGCTGGCCCTCACCTCAGCAAATAGCGCGTGGCTGGCGCTTGGACGCGGCACGCTGCTCCATACGGCGGATGGAGGACAAACATGGGCTCCCGCCATTCCGTATGCGCAGGCGAATCCGCTGGACGGAGGAGTTGGCCCGGTGATGTTTGTGGATCGGCTGCACGGCTGGCTATTTTCGTTTCCGGATTTGCTGTTTCGGACTGTGGACGGCGGGAGGCATTGGGGCGAGATTCGGCTGCGGTGAGTTTCGCGGAACAATCAGCCCGAGGTATGGAAGTCAGCGCACTGAGACGCCCGCTTCAGCCGACGAGACCTTCTCGCTTCTCTTCCTCATATAGACGCTCGGCAACGAACTCCTTGAGGAGGGTTTGGTAGCCCTTGTCGCGGCGCTTCGCAAGCGTTTTCAGGCGTCGCAAAGTCGAGTCGTCGAATCGTACGGCAACGGAACGGGTCCGGGGTCTTGTGGCGGGCAATTCCTCCTCAGGTGTCGGGGAGAGGGTGCGCCATAGATCCTCAGACAGCTCGTGGCTCCCCCAGTACTCCGCTTCCTCTCGCTCTGATCGGAATTGTGGGATCTCATCGACGGTCTTGACTGTGGCCATGGCCCGTTTGACAGACTGCTCTCTCTCGCTCATGATTCATTTTCCTTGCCGGCGATACGCTCGCTTCTCGACGTCGGTCGCTTCACGAGCCGAGATGACACGGATAGCCTGCCCTCGAATAGTGAAGACGACGAACAATTTGCGTCCCGCCTCCGTCGCTGCCACGATCGCCTCACGACGCTCGCTGCCGGCAGCGTAAGCGGTACGGGAAACACGATATGGATCAAGGAGAGCCTCCTCGGCAACCTCCGCTTCGACATCATGCCTTCCAATGTGCTCAAGATTGGCCCCGTCCCACTCGAACAGAAGCGACCTTCCCCTGGCTAGTATATGCCATGGCATCTACTAAACAAATTTCACGAGCTCGAAAGTGCGGAATTTCAACTCCGTGACAATGGGCTGAGTGTGCCATGTCAGTCGAGATCATCTACGAAACCCATTCCACGACCACGGATAACGAGAACGGTATCGCAACCGGATGGCTTGCAGGCCGTCTCTCTGACCTCGGGATTAGCCAGGCCCGAGAGTTGGGCGACCGGCACCTTGCCTCCACCCTTGGACGGGCCTTGCCCGGGCTACCGCAGTAACTGGAATCGGCCGACGGCGAGCCAGGATGGTCCCCTTACCTCGCATGGCGGCGCGGTGACCCAACGCTGGGCGCCTAACGTGTCGTTGACACGAACCCGAACGGTGCCTGCATTCCCCGGCAGCCGTACACGGAGATAGGCAGGCCTCGCAATTCGGCCCCCGCACCACTCCCCCCAGTTTGTGTAGAAGTACGCGACGTGCCCTGGCCGCACCATATCCCTTTCTCGGTCGAGAAGCGGCAGCTTTGGTACGGCGGTCTGCGTGTCGCGCGGTCCGCGCAGGAGCACAGTCGGCACGACGCGGAGATGCCTCTCAAGGATTTGTACGTACGGATAGCCATGTAGCCGGCACTCGGAGTTCGAACGGTTTTTGAGCGTGACCTCACCAACCAGAGCCTCCGTCGCCCCGCCCCAATGAGCGGTCGCGGTCAACTGACGCGCGCTGCACGTTCTATCCTTTCCGATAGCTGCGCTTGCGGCGAGGTATGCTTGCGGATCTGCTCGGAAGGCCAATACCGTGGCTGGCGCCATGAGCATGAACAGAGACGCAGTCAAGACCGCTTTATTGATCCACGGCCCTCTGTTGAGCCAGCGCTGCTGGTCTTTCCTACCTTTGCCCGTGGTCACTGGGTTCAACGTCTTTCTTCTATCTCCGCGACGAGCGTCCTGCAGAGCACATAAAAGATAACGCCCTGAAATGCGCTCTGGTTTCATGTAGTCGATCAGCTAAGCGGACTGCGAGAGCCAAAGGGAAAAAGACGAAATGAATCGTGGCCGCTCACCATATCCGTATATTCGGCTGGGCCATTGGCTCTCGTTGCGGGGAGTTACCATCGTCTTACAGGAGTAAATCGCGTCCAGGACCAACCGCTATTTCAACATGGCGTCCAGCGCCGCACGGTTCGCCGTGATGGTCTCGACGGCGCGCTGATGCGCCCCCGTAACCAGCCGCGAAACCGCGCGACTGGCAGAGTCTCGCTGAGCGCCATCGTGGACGCGAGGATGCAGGCCATGAGGGCCGCGCGAAGGGCAGAGACTCTCGTGCCGGCCCCCTTACTTCACCTTCCAGCGATACGCGTCCATCGCCTCCTCGCCGACGGGATTGGTGCGGTATCCCTCAACGCGGCGGGTCGTAGTGGAGACATCGGGACGGTAGAAAAGTGGCACCCAGTACGCCTTCTGGTTGAGCCGCTCTTGCACTCGATAGA
>DAINCT010000581.1:0-2852 GCA_036732245.1 Chloroflexota bacterium
CGGCAGAGGAGTCGGCGGTTCTCACCCCACGTCGCCGAGGAGCACGAGGAGCACGAGGAGGCAGCAGAGCTCCCGATCGAGGATCTATTTAGCTTCGCTGACGACAGTATCGACTTCATGAGCGCTGGGTCCTTCCCGGCCAGTGATCCTCCACCACCCCCGTCGAGCATCGGCCTGAAGCGGCAGGAGGAGTAGGCCGGCAATTACAGGGTCCTCGCCTCCTTCTGCGATACCCTCCCGGTCCCGTGGTCGGGCTCAGTAGAACAGGATGGCCCCGATCCAGTTGATCGGCGCCAGTTGCTGGTACTCGGTCGCGACCTCCACCACCGATCCGAGCTCAAACGCCCGCTGGATGGCGGAGTCAACCACGTTGTCGATCTTCTCCGTGGGGCTGTTGCAGGCAGAGCAGGCGTCGCGTTGCTCCCCGAGCAGCAGATGGCACTGCGGGCAGACGGCTCCCGCCTGACTGTATCTTTCCTGTACCACGAGAATGTGAACCTTCTGCTCGTTCAGCGCTCGGAGTGTGTCGTCGAGCCCGAGCGCGCTCCGACCGTCGGCGCCCGCGTAGTCCTGGATCTGTCTCATGAGCGTGTCAATCAGATGCTCCTCCGCCTGATCACGGACCTTCCGGGCCTCTTCCACCACCTCCGCTTCCGGAGCATCGATGCGTACGTGGATTCTGCCAATCACCCGGTCCTTGACGTACGGATGTAGGTCCTCTGCCAAGTCGTGTTCAACGTCAACCTCCGTGCCCAGGACCAGCCAATCAAACGCCTCGCGCTGCTCGAGCTTCAGGACAAGCTGGGCGGCATGATCGAGGTGGTGCTTGGCCCACTCGTCCGAGCGATGCTGATAGCGCATCTGTGACCACCCACCCTGGGCGCTGCGCTGCGGCACGAAGTCCTCAAAGTCGGCCCACTCCTTGACCTCGCCGCCGTCCATGGTGAGGAGGCGAGCATGTTGCCGATCGGTTAGGAGGATACCGGTCGGCTTGGCATGGCTGAGGAAGGTGGCAAGCGGCGCTACGTACGGCTGGGATTCGAAGACAACACGGGTCTGCACCTTGGTGGGAAGGCGGCAGACCTGCCAGAACTCCCGAGCCGAGCAACTGAAGATGGCCAGGCCGTTGGCACCGTCCCGCTGGAACTCCGCTTTGACAAAATGCCCGATCTTGTGAAGGTCGTGCCGCAATGACTCTGCTGCGGTGTGATTGAGGTCTTTCTTCCGTTCCTTGAATTCCTCACTGGCCGAGTGCAGCGCAGAGTCCGCGCTCTGCCGGATGCTCTCCGGCGCGGGAAACTCGTCAGCGTTTACATCCAGATAGAAGCTGGTAACGAGATAGCCGTCTGATACGAAATCTACGAGGGTGCGCAGCTCATGTGTCGGTACGCCCATCGGTCATCCTCCTTGGCTCAAGGCAGCCGTGACAGCGGTGTATAGGACCAGTCCCAGCATGCGCAGACCACGAGGTACAGCGCGACGGACTTGGCGGTACTCAGTGGAAGTGCAGGCAGATGCTGAGCCCTTGCCGCGGCACCGGGCTAGTGAGCTGACAGATGGTTGCTCGCCGTCTACGGCACGATCTTCAGGTTGTTCATGACTGACCTGACACCCGGAGTCGACCAGGCGGCGGTGAACGCCTCACGGCTCTCGGCCCAGGAACGGATATTACCGGACAACGTCACGCGTGCGTCATCAACGTCGACCTTGATCCGGCGCGCGTCGATCTCAGCGTTGCGCGTAAAGGCCTTCTCGATCTGATCCCTCAACTCGAAGAAAGAGACCGTCGGTTTCTCTTCTGGATCGATCTCGATGAGGTTGGACACGCCGCGCACACCAACCAGTCCTTCGACCGCGTGCTCAGCAGCTCGCTTCTCAAAGTAGTTGTCCACGCTTCCTTCCAGCGTGATCCAGCCGTCGGAGGCGCGAACCTTGACACGCTGCTCGGGAACCGTGGTGTCCCACTCGATCGCGTGTGCCGCTGATCGGGCGATGTCCGTGTCGCTCCGCTCGTGGAGGTTCGGCATCTTCACTTGGATGTCGTTGGCGACTCCGCGAACACCGTAGACGCGGAGGGCGGCTTCAGCCGCCGAGCGTCGCTTCTTATAGTCACTCACGGTTCCGGTCAACGTCACGATGCCATCGTTGATCTCAACGCCGACATCGGTCGGCTTGACCTGCGGATCCCAGTGCAACTCATCGAGCACGTCTCGCTGGACTTTCTCGTCCGCGCTCAGTGCCATGGTGCTTACCATCGTCGGTAACCTCCTTCTATGCACTCACCGCGCCGCAGGCGCGGCGCTCTTCCAATGACTGAAACCCCTTTCGAGGTTTGTCTACCGGGGATCTGAGCCTTCCCGAGAGCGTTACATCTCCCGTCGGAACTCTGTCTTCCCAGGATTCAGGCTACGCCCAATATCAACTCTTGCCTATCGGGTCTGCAGCTGATATCTGGGTGTAGAAAGCCTGAGGCGATCAGACGAGAGGGTCGACGCCAACCGAAAGACGCGCCGCACGGAGAGCGTGTAGTGGTTGCTCTCTGCTAGAAGTGGCTGTCGAATGGGCAACTCGTGCGCGGAAGAACCGCACTACCGTATTTAGGTCCCGGTGTGGGACGGCATCCCTTGGCGCACCGCCATGAGCTGTTCGACGAGGCGTTTCAGAGCGAGCTTGGCCTGATGTACGGGGAAAGTGCGCTGGGCCATCCCCCAGTGCCGCCGGCACAACTGGCGCTGGCCACCATCCCGCAGGCCCATACCGGTGCATCCGATGACGAAGTGATCGAGGCAACGGTGATGGATCGGCGCTGGCAGCTGGTGTTGGACTGCATGGACGTCGAGCATGCGCCGTTT
>DAINCT010000582.1:0-2844 GCA_036732245.1 Chloroflexota bacterium
CTGTGAATAGCGAGAACAGGTTCCTTCTTACACTGCGTCACACAACGGTGTATGGATAGAGGGTCTTCCGCAGTTACCGAAGTGCATATATGGAACTCCGGGACGACATCGCGTTGGACTTGTTTGCGCTTGCTGAGTGCCATCCCACTATCTGAGCACCGCCGGACACTTCGCATCGTGTACGGGGAGTCTCCCACGTCCGCAGACAGACACCCATCGATCCATCAATTCCAGGGCGTCTGCTACCGCCTTGCCAGCAGCCAGCGATTGCCCGCGATGTACGGGAGTTCTACGCTTCCATTGCAAAGATTGAGCGGTCTCACGTGGTGCTTCCTTATATAGGCATGTCGTCCTCGCGTGTGAAAGTGCCCGCCACCCAACATATGCAGGAGAACTGTTTACCCTGAGAATCTCCTTGCCCTGCGTGAAGCGATCTGGAACCACCTGGAGCACTCTGTGGGGTGCTGGCCGCCACTCTGATGACCGTTGAGCGCGACGAGCAGACCGGACAGATCGTGACCCAGGCAGGAGTTGCCTACGCCACGCTCTGGGTGGTCGTGTTCGGCGGACGCCTGGCATTTGCCTGGGCCGCCTCGGACCTCTGGTCGCACCAGGTCATGCAGTTCTCCGTCCAGCATGCCATCACTGGGTCCGTCGCCTGGACAGCCGCCTTCGTCCTCATGGCACTCTCAATGGTCGTTGCACGCACCGCTGTGGTCGCGCTGCGTGCCTCGTGGTGAATCAGCCGCTGCCTCTTCCCTTGGTCAACGAGCGGTAGGCTATGGATACCGAGAGGAGCGAGCGGCCCATCCGTGTTTTGATTGCGGACGACCAGGCATCGATCCGGGAGCGGCTGGAACTGCTGCTCGGGCTGAGCCCTGACATCGCGGCGGTAGGTACGGCGACCGACGGGGACGACGCGGTCCGCATGGTTGGCGAGCACATACCCGATGTGGTGCTCATGGATCTGCGGATGCCCCGATGCGATGGAGTCGAGGCAACACGTCAGATCGCGCGTCACCACCTCTCGACCCGCGTGGTGGTCCTCACCACCTATGCGGATGAGGAGTCAATCCTTAATGCTCTCGAGGCGGGTGCCAAGGGGTCTCGCACGAAGGACGCTGGTGCCCGTGCGATCCCGGGAGCCATTCGAACGGTCCACGCCGGCGAGGTTCTGCTCGATCCGTCCATCCAACGCCGCCTCATCCCGCAACTCCGGGGCACCGCGCCGGTAGTCACCTTCGGTCGGTGAGAACAAGAGTGCTCCGCAAACGGGTTACCAGCGAGAGCGCCACTGCCGGCACCATGCCGTCTTGCTCCGCTGAAGGCAGACAGTGGATCGTTCCCGGACTTGCCGGCGGGACGATTGGACCAAGGTGATCGAGGATGTGTCTGGGGGCGCTGCAAGGAGTCAAGATGAGTGCTCGGGCCGTGCGGAGTGATCTGGTAGTTAAGTACTGTAGTGGGAAGGAGACACCCACCTGTACCGACTCCGAGCCGCTGGATACTGTCTACTCTTCCTGACCGCAGTTGCCCTCTTTCCTGGCTTCGTGCTGGGGCGCACGACACGGCCCGTCTCCGCCTCGGCTCGCTCGGTGTACTACGGGGTCAACATGCACCCGCTTCAGGACCGGTACGCCCTGTACACGCCGGCTCAAACACTTCAGTTAGCCCACGAGATCGGAGCCTCGGTCGTACGCGTCGACGTTCACTGGGGCTGGATCGAATATGTGCGCCCGGGCACTGCCTTCTGGTATATGCCCCAGATTCATCAGCTCGATACGTTCCTGGATGAAGCTGCTCGTCGACATATCCGTGTGGTGGCGACCGTCATGGACACGCCGTGCTGGGCATCGAACGAACCGGGCAAGCACTGTCCTCCGTCTCCTCCGCACTACCACGGCAACTATCCGCCAACCAGTCCACAAGCGTACGCAAACTTTCTCGCGCATCTGGTCAGACATGTGGGACGGAGAATCCAGTACTACGAGATCTGGAACGAGCCCAACCTGACACGATTTTGGGCCCATCCCGATCCGGTGGCTTACACGCGGCTGCTCCAGACGGCATATCGGGCGATCAAAACTCAGAATCCCGGTGCGCAGGTTCTTGCCGGGGCAACATCAGGTGCCGACGTAAATTTCATCGGCGGCATGTATGAGGCGGGAGCCAAGGGGTACTTCGACGCGCTGTCTGTGCATCCGTACAGCGTGAACCGCAGCCCGGATGCGTGCTCGATCCCCAGAAGGAGCTTCCGCTGTGGAGTGGAGCAGGTACGCCGGATGATGCTTCGTCACGGAGACATACGGCCGATATGGCTTACTGAGTTTGGTGCATCAATCTCGGCGGGAGCGGGGCCATCGACCCAAGCCGGCTATGTACAACATGCTCTCTACCTGATACGGCACTGGAGCTATGTCCGTGGTGCCATCTGGTATGAATTGTATGACGATCCGACGGGGCACGACGGTGAGCACTTCGGCTTGTTCAAGGGGAATCTGTGTCCCCGACCTGCGGCTTTAGCCTTTCGCACCGACGTGGTGGCAACGAAAACAGTGGCCAAGACTTTAGGCTGCCCGCCAACCGCCTCGGTCCCTCGGAGAGGACCTCGCCACCGGTCTTGATGTCGTGCTCCGAACCCGCGGGCTTTTGCAGGTGTGGAGTATGAATGCCATGGAGCCTCGTTCTCTGGGTGAAAGTTGCAGGCCACACACTGAAGTGATTCCTGCAGCGTTCTGTCTTCGAATGGGGTCGAGCATTGAAGGTCGCTTCGCGATCTTGACCGGCAAACAGTGGAGCTACGGTTTCTGCACTATGACTCGATTGAGACGAGGCGATCGTCCA
>DAINCT010000583.1:0-2824 GCA_036732245.1 Chloroflexota bacterium
GGCGTGAGCAGCTGACCAGCGAAACCTACCGCGACCTGGCTAGACATCGGCTGGCGGAGCATGCCGCAGGGGTAAACTCAGCCGATCGTGCGGCGCTGGTGCAGCGCCTTGACTACCTGCAAGCAGACGTCGAGCAGCGACCTGATCTGCGTCCGGCGTTGGCGGGCGGGCCTGTGATCGTGTACATGGCCTTGCCACCGGCCACCTACCCACCCGCCGTCAAAGCGCTGCAGGCGGGCGGCATCGCTGCGGGGAGCAGGATCGTCGTGGAGAAGCCCTTCGGCGAAGACCTCGCGTCGGCACGAGAGCTCAGTCGTCTTTTGCATACCGTTTTCCCCGAGCAAGATGTATTTCGCGCCGATCATTTTCTCCACCACCAAACGGTTCAGGACCTCATGGCCCTTCGTTTCGCGAACCCCATTTTTGGGACCCTATGGGATCGCGACCATATTGAGCGCGTGGAGATCACGTGGGAGGAGATCGCGAGCGTGAGAGGGCGCGCTGACTTCTATGACCGCACAGGGGCCCTCCGCGACATGGTTCAGAGCCACCTCCTGCAGTTAGTCGCGATTGTGGCGATGGAGGCGCCTGCGGCGTTCGACGCGCGATGTTTGCGCGCGGAAAAGGTGGCCGTCCTGCGGCACATTCACTCTTTAACTGCGGAGGAGGTCGCCACACACACGGCCCGAGGGCGCTACACCGCAGGGAACGTCGAGGGTAGTTCGCTGCGGGGGTACCTCCAAGAGCCGGGCGTGGACCCTACTTGCATCTAATGGTCGACGTGCCACGCTGGCGGGGCGTGCCTTTTCTCCTTCGGACGGGAAAGGCGCTCGGCCACCCATGTCGCCGCATCGCAATCCACTTCAGAGCAGCGCCTGGGGGCGTTCTTCCACCCCCCGCTGCGATACTGTGTCTCGACATGACGCCGGACCGATTGGCGTTGAAGCTTGGCACGGCCGGCCCTGCCGGTCTCCCTTCGGTCGCGCCGGCTTGGCTCGCGGTGTCACGGCCCCGCCAGCCACTGCCTGCGTCCGCGCGTCTGCTCCGCGACGTACTGGCTGGTGATTCCACACTCGCTGTGCGCGACGACGAGACGGAGCAGTGCTGGCGCATCATCGACTCCGTGCTGGCTGCCTGGCGAACGGGAGTGCCTGCGCTGCAGGACTATCGCGCAGGCTCGGCCGGACCTATGCCCCCCGTCGAGTAGGCGATCATGCAAACTACGTTCACAAAACGCCAGCGTGAGGGCGAACTCGTATCCGAAACGCACACCTTGCGATGTCAAGCTGGCTTCATGGCAAGCACGACATGGAACACCGCGGTGGATCCGAAGGGGGGAAGGTTTCGATTGGCAAGGCCTTGGAGCCTTTGGTCGATTAAGAGCCCAAGACTATTGGGCACGACGGCTCGACTCAGAAAAGTGAAAGGCCCGAAGCCGACGCCGCGGTATGCAATCGGTTTCAACCCGGCGGTGCGGAGAAGCCGGTGAAAGTCCTTCGCAGTCATCGCAGTTGGATACGGGACCGGTAATCTCTTAGATGAGCGTCTCACAAGGCCGCGTCGAAGTTTTTCTTTCAGACGTCGCACTGGCGAGTGCCAGCCCGGATCGAGCCCGCGCGACAGACTCATGGAGTTATCCATCGTCGCGATGACGTGTCCCCCAGGCTTCGTTATTCGAGCCATTTCGGCTAGGGCTAAGCCCGGCTCTTCGACCCACGGCAGAAGTCCGATAGCGGTGACCACATCAAACGTCGATGAAGGTACTTTGATTTGGTGCGCGTCGGATAGCATCGCCGCAACAAGATGGTTGAGACCGGCACGAGTGGCGTTAGATGAGACTTGGTCAATCATAGTTTCACTTGCGTCAATCGCAGTGACTGCTAAACCGTGGTGTGCGAGCGCCAAGGCGAGGTGACCAGCGCCGGTTCCGACGTCTGCAACGGCAGCTTCTCCGTCCGCGACCGACAATGCCCACTCTACGACAACCGACTGGCGGTACCGGTAGACCTGCCCCTTGACGTCCTGGCGGGAGTAGACGTCATGCCAGTAGGTTGCAGAATTACTGAAGTGCTTTGTGACCCAGGTGGCCCTCGACGACTGCTCGGGCTGAAGGGGCGAGTCCCCCCATCTCATGTGTCATGCCTTGAAACCTCGCCACCAATGCTCTCGAAGTCACTACATTGCTTACACAGCTCGCCATTTGCAGCGCGACCTACGTCACGGGAGGGTACTGTTTGGCCGCATGCTACGTGATCGCCAGTCCTAACCAACGTTTACGTTCGTCGAAGGGCCAACCACCCCGCTCAACACTTCCGAGTTGTCCCATGCACTGGCTTTCTGCAGTTCAACGACGAACGGACATGCCCGCCACAGCAGATGATCCGATCCCGCCACAATCGCCGCATCGAATTGTTTGTTTGATGTTGGCCTCCGCGATGGCCCCAGATCTTGTTCCGGTTGAAGAACACCCGTCGGCGTAATTTAGCATGATCGACGTGATCGTCTACAAGGCGATCGCCTGACTCGGACGACAGCTCATCTGCGGGCGGCGCCGGCGGGGCGGTAACGTCACGCCACACTTCCTCGGGCGGCCGCAGCGCGGACGGGTGGGCGCAGCCTCGGCCCACACCCCGTGTTGCCAACCGGGCTGTCTGAGTGGCCTTCACCGCCTTCCCCAAAGGGATCTGGCGCCAGATCTGGTCCAACAACCCCAAGGAACGCCATAGCCCAAGGATCCGCCGACGCACCGACGTCGTCGGCATCTGCCCCGACCGCTCCTCAACGATCCGTCTCATCGGCGCCGTCCTGCCGAGCTACACGAGGA
>DAINCT010000584.1:0-2808 GCA_036732245.1 Chloroflexota bacterium
GATCTATCCCGTATGACTGGGCAAACTGCACGATCAGGGCTCGCGCCGTCCATGGATCGTAGGCGGTGGACGTATAACCCCCGGTGGTGCTGCCTGGGATACGAAGCCGCGTGCCGATAACGACCAGATCTTGATTGACCAGGTTGTTGACCGACGTGACCGCCGTCGTGGTGAGCCCGAAGCGGGCCGCGATGCCAATGAGGCTGTCCCCCGGCTGAACGACATACGTGCGGGAAGCCGTTCCCGTAGTGACGGTTGCGCTGGGCGACGTACGCACCGACGTGTTCATTCCTCCGCCGCTACACCCGCTACAGACTCTCAGCCACTGTCCCGCCAGCGGATAGACTCCCAGTCCTGGGTTCATCGATCGGATCGTGGTGACCGTCACGCCGTACCGGGAGCCGATTCCGATCAACGTATCGCCCCAGCGGACGCGATACCGGAACACCCGGACACGGGTTGGAATGACGAGATATTCTCCGATTCGAACCAGGTTCGGATTGGAGATGCCGTTCAGGCGAGCTATGGCGCGAATCGAAACACCATGACCCTTCGCTATGGCTCCGAGCGTGTCGCCGGGGCGGACGAGATAACCTGCCGCCTGCGCCGGCAATGGGAGTGCGAACAGCACGGCCAAGCATGAAGATCGAAACAGCAAAAGAGCCTCCAGCAGAAATGAAAATCATGGCCTAAGTCCCCAGATGCACTGTACGTGCCTCCGGGGATGCTGTCTGTGGCGCCGGAAAGGACCTCATCCACGTTCGATTTACGTCAATACACACTGAATCCAGCCAGCCACGGAACGCGACGAGGAGAGTTATCCCCAAACGAGGGCGATGTATCCACCGGCACTCACGATTTACCTCACGAAACTGTGCACCGTCGATGCGCGCGGCAGATGGGGGCATCGGCCATCCTGAAAAAACACCCACGTGGAGGTGCCTATCGGTAGACGAACGGTCGTGAGAAGCGTCGTGAAGAGTGCGTGCTACGATGAGCGGAACAATTATGCCGTTGCAGTTCACCCTTTGTGATGTCTTCGCCGATCGGCTGTTTTCGGGCAATCAACTTGCCGTCTTTCACAACGGGACCGGGGTGCCGGACTGGGCTATGGCCGGTCTCGCCGGAGAGTTCGGATGGTCCGAAATCACGTTTGTGCTGCCCCGAGCTGGAGACATTCCGAGCGTTCGGATTTGGACTCCGTCCGGAGAGTTGCCGTTCGCCGGGCATCCGGTCATAGGGACCGCGGTGGTTCTTGCGGCAGGAGGAATGCTCGACGGCGAGGTCGAAGCGCTCGAATTGAGGATCGGGCGGGTCGATGTGAGCGTGACCGAAATAAATCGCGCGGGCGGCAGTGCAACCATGATGCAACGAGCACCGAAGTTTGGGGCTATTCTGGAGGACCGGGCGCGCCTGGCGGCAGCGTTATCGCTTGAGGAAGAAGACCTGGCGTCCGGGCTGGAGTCTCAGATCGTATCAACCGGCACCGATCACTTGATGGTTCCCGTGCGCTCGATGGCGGCACTGGCGAAGGCGCGCGCCGTCGTCGACCTGCTTTCGGCGGTATTGCGCGAGGTCGGAGCACGGAAGGCCTACCTCTTTACGGTCGACACCCCGGACACGAATGCCGCAGCCCGAGCACGCCTGCTCTCCGCCGGCGCGGAAGACGCCGCTACCGGCAGCGCCGCCGGATCGCTGGGTGCATATCTCGTCCGGTACGGCCTCCATCGCTCCGGTACCTTAGACATCGAACAGGGCATGGGAATAGGACGCCCCAGCCGAATATCGGTCGACGTTCCGCTTCAGCGGCGAGTGATCGGTCCGGTGAGCGTCTCGGGAACAGTTCGCATCTGGGGCCACGGATCGGTCGAGGTGGCGGTTTGACCGAAGCCACTGTCGACGACAGTTCTCTCATTCGTCGGCGGGACCGCACCCATGCGATCGTCGAAGGCGCGCTGCTCGGCGATATTGCGATCGTCTTCTTACTCATGCGGGTGTACTTACCCGTGCCAGTCGTGCGAACGCTGCTGCGAACGCTGGCCGCCGTCCCGTTCGTCATGTTGGTGCAGCGTAGGGGCACGAAACTAACAATCCTGGCGTCGATTGCGTCCTACATTCTGTTTTCTGCCCTGGTTGGCCCGATCCTCGCGCTGACCGCGATTGACATTGCGATCTCAGGCATTTTGGTGGGTATCGGGCGCGAGCGAGGGTTGGGCGTTGGCCTGAATACCCTCTGGACCGGTGTAGCGTATGCGGTGCTCGACCTCATCATTCCCACCATTGCATCGGTATTCATTTTTCAATACCCGATCTCGAAACTCGTGCAGACCGCTCGGAATTTCGTGCGCCTCATTTTCAGGGGTCTGATATACGTTCTTCAATCCATCGGCGCTCCCAACGGAGTGCTGCGTGAGGTGAAAGGATGGGAGAATCCCGCCGTTGACCACTGGCAGATCGTGTGGATCTCGGTCATGATTCTGGTCGGCATTCTCAACATGTATTTGGTGGCTCTGGTGTCCGAGATGGTCTTGAAGCAGGTACCGGAGGGAACGCTCACCAGACAAGAGGCGGCCGCGTGATCTCGGTGCAGAACCTGGGATATCGCTATCCCAAGGAGACGGAGCTGGCCTTGAGAGACGTATCGGCCCGCGTCGAACATGGTGAAGTGGTGGGCATCGTCGGCCCGAACGGCTCCGGGAAGTCGACGCTGGGTCGTCTCATGAAGGGATTGCTGTGGCCGTCCGAGGGCCGGGTCACCGTGGACGGTCTGGACACGCGCACACACGGGTTGGAGACGCGGCGTGTGGT
>DAINCT010000585.1:0-2803 GCA_036732245.1 Chloroflexota bacterium
GGGCGTCTGTCGGTTGCGCCGTCCGCCGGGGCTTCTTCAGTTCGGGCGCCTCTCGCGCTGCCGGCACGTTTCGTAGGAACCTGGCAAACGCACGGCGGGCTGCTGACGATTGATGGGACCGGTAAGGGAGTGGACCACCTGCGGACCTATGTGTTCTGCAATCAGACTCGACTAACCGCCTGCGACCGGATCGTGAAGTCGACCATCTACGCCGGCGGCTACGACAATTTCCAAATCACGCGAGCGCAAGGCAGCAGCGCTCAGGCAGGGATAACGGATAGCGCGTTCTCCTGGGAGGTCGGCACGTCGCTAAAAATTACTCTGGGAAAACAGGACACAATCACGATGCACCTACCGAGTGGGAATGTCCGTTTCTGCGGGCCCAGCGCTCCGGTTGGAACATGTGGAGCTTGAGAGAGCCGCGCGTCCCTCAGGCGCCGGGCAAGCCGAGAGTGGCGGGATCGATCATCACGCCCTCACCTGTCGACGCCGACTGAATGGCGCCGAAGACCATGGCCAGGCTCTTGAAGTTGTCGTGGCACTCGCCGAGGGGCGGAAGGCCGGTGTCCAGGGCGCGCAGGAAATCGCGGATCGAGCCGTCCAGACCGGTGTAGACGTCTTCGTCGATCGCAACTGACACCCGGCGCTTCGGGGAACGGGAAGTTCCTGCATGGTCGACGATTTCGGCTTTCGGCGGAGATTCGCCATCCCAGAGGATCGTGCCACTGGGGCCGATAGCTCGCCACTCCGCCTCCCATGGGGTTTGAAAAGCGCCACTGGTCCAGCTGCCGCGATAGGTGTAGCGCAGCCCACCGGACATCTCGAAGTGCGCCATGGCTGAGTCGTTGCCGTTGAACCAGGACCAGGGCGTGCTGAAGTCGTCACACCAGACGGAGACCGGATCGGAGGAGGAGATGTAGCGAGCCACGTCGAAGGTGTGGATGGCCATGTCGAGCAGGAGAGGGCTGCGCATTCCCGTTTGGAAGGCACCCTGAGGATGTGCGATGTAGAAGTCGGAGTCGAGGATGCTGAGGGGGCCAATGTGCTCTTCGATCAGCTTTCGTATCGCCACAACATGAGTGTTGTAGCGACGCTGCTGGCTGATCATCAGCAGACGTCCACTTCGGTCCGCGGCCGCGATCATCTCGCGGGCGTGTTCCATGCTGTCGGCCATAGGCTTCTCGCAGAGGACCGGGAGGCCGCGATCGAGCGCCTCCACGGCGACCTCGTGATGAGTGGAGGGTGTGGTGAGCACCATTACTAACTCCGGTTCGACGGCAGTTATGGCGGCCGAGACGTCAGTGCCGGTGAAGATGGAAGGCAAGTTTTGCTGCTCGGCCGCTGAGGCGGCCAGGCCCTCCACGATGTCGACCCACCCCACGATCTCTATGTCGGAGCTGCGGTCGAGAACCTTGCCCCAGGTGCGAGCCCACCCGCCGGCGCCGGCGATGAGCGCTCGACGCTTGGTCATCGCACGGCTTCCGACTGGTTTTCGAACCAGTCAATCTGGCTCTCAAAACTGGTGAAGGGTCGGTTGCGGCGCACTGCCCGGTTGCCGGCCCAGCGAACGCCGTTGGCCAGCACCTGCTGTACTTCCTTCTGGTAATAGACCGGATAGGTTTCGTGACCGGGACTGAAATAGAAGATGGAGCCGGCGCCACGTGTGAAGCAACAACCGCTGCGAAAGACTTCGCCGCCGGTGAAGCTGCTTAGAAAGACGAGCTCGTCCGGCTGCGGGATGTCGAAGTATTCGCCGTACGTCTCCTGACGAGGAATCACAAACGCTTCCGGCAGACCCCGGGCGATGGGATGTCCCGGATTGACGCAGTAGACGATCTCGCGATCATCTGACTCCCGCCACCGAAGGGAACAGGTCGTACCCATCAGCCGCATGAAAAGTTTGGATTCGTGGCCGGAGTGGAGCACCACCAGTCCCATGCCGGAATGAACATTGGCCACGACGCGTTCCACGACTGCATCTTCGACGCGCTGGTGAGCTTTGTGACCCCACCAGGTCAGGACGTCAGTGTTTTGCAGAATGTCTTCCGTCAGGCCGTGTTCAGGCTCGTCCAGCGTGGCGGTTCGAACCACGACATCCTGCCCCAATTGATCGCGAAGTCCCGAGGCTATGACCTCGTGCATACCATCCGAATAGATGGCGCCGACGGCCGGATTCTGGCGTTCGTGAACGTATTCGCCCCAAACGGTGACGCGAAGTGGTGACTGTGTCATGGAAGATCTCTCCTGGGTTTCAGTACCTCAGTATGGCGTTTGGTGGGGACTGAGCCGGCACGGCAGGGCGATCCTTTTTGCATTGTCGAATTCATATAATCAGTCCCGCTGCGAACGCAAAACGCGTCGTGACGACTGAGGTGTGCAATCGCTTCGAACACAGGTGGCGCCGCCGATCGACCTACGGTCAATGTCGTGGGTGAGCGAGTTGCGTTGGGACCGCTCTTACGGGAGCTGCTGCCGCGCTATCAGTCGTGGCTGAACGATGTTCACACCCAGAGCTGGGCAGGGTACCCGCAGCGCCCCGAGCCGTGGACGCACGAGCGCATGGTCAACTGGTACGAGCGCGCGGCAACCGAACAGGATCGGATGTGGTTCACGATATACGAGACCGCCGGCTGGAAGGCACTTGGTTTCTGCATCCTGCGCGACATCGACCAACAGCACCGCACCGCGGAGTTCGGCATAACGATCGGGAATCGTGGCGACCGAGGGAAGGGGTACGGCAGCGAGGCCGTCAAGCTACTGCTGGACCTTGCCTTCACAGGCTTGGGCCTGCACAACGTTCAGC
>DAINCT010000586.1:0-2787 GCA_036732245.1 Chloroflexota bacterium
CGTTGCAGACCGGTGGCTACACGCGTCATCCTCAGGACCGCCCATGCGATGCCTGGAAGCCGGCCCGAACTGAGACGAACCCACCGTGCTCGGTAGACGAATCACAGGCATCGGAGTTCTTCTGCTCCTGGCCGCGGTCGCGGGCTGCGGCGGATCGTCCGGCGCGTCGCCGCCGGCTACCCTCCCGCCGGTGCCCACTCCGCCACTCCTGGCCACGGCCCCGTCCCAGGCTTCCGCGCCACCCGGCAACGTGCCATCCGCCACCGTGTCCGCTGTAAGCCCTACTGCCCGCCAGACCACGGCGCCGGCCAACGCCCCCACCGTGGAAGCCGTGGCGAACGGTTTCAGTACCGCACTCATTCGCGACGACACTCGCGGCGCCTCGTCCTACCTGTCCGCTGCCTTGCAGGTACAGGCCGCCTCACAGGGTCTCAAGCACCTCCTTGGCTTGACGCAGTTCCCCACGGGTTTTCAGTACGCGGTCACAAATTCCGGTCCATCTCGCGCCGCCATGACCCTGGTGTACCAGTACCCCGGCGCAAGCATCAACGAGGTCACCACGCTGGTGCACACGCCCGCCGGCTGGCAAATTTCCGCCATTCACCCCGGTTAGGACACACAGAGTTCCGCCTTGACCTGGCGCACGATACCCTCGAGATCGAGCGGCAGCTCGGTGTTGACTTCGATCACGGGACCCAACCCAAACGGTCGGTCGAACTCGTTCAGAGCTTCCGGAGTCAGCGTACGTAGCACGTGGGTTGGGTGACGATGCGGGCCGCGCTCGGCGTAGCGACGCAATGCTTCGGCCGGCGAGCAGATACAGTACACCTCCACGACGCGTGCCTGCAAAGCGGTCAGATGGGCACGTTCGCGCTCACTTTGGGGACGAAAGTTCGCCTCGAGTACCGCCTGGGGACAGCACGCCGCCACGGCCCACAGGACCTGCATCGCCGCCGCACCGGCTCGACGTGACCAGATGAGATCGTCGGGCGGGGGATCGAGCGCATCCCAGATGGCCTCCTTGATGGTGTCCTTGGTGAGGAGCGGGAAGCCGAGTTGAGCGGCGAGGGGAACGGCCAGGGATGTCTTGCCTGCTCCGGGTGGTCCGGAGACGAGCACGATCTGACGTTGCATGTGGTCATCGTAACGGGTGACGAGATACCCCGGGTGCACCCTCCGACTCTCCTCTCACGCGAAGCACGAGAGGGGAGAGTCGGAGGCGCTGGGTACCGGACAGTCCGGCGGCTTCTAGGCTGAGAGGTCGGTGCCGGGAGGGACCATTTCGTCGATGCGGTGTAGGTGCTCGCCGGGAATTTCAACGTCGAGGGCGTGGAGGTTGTCTTCGAGATGCTCCATGGTGCGCGGCCCGATGATGGGAGCGGTCACCACGGGATTGGTAAGGGTCCAGGCGAGAGCGTATTGCGGGAGGTTGGCGCCCACTTGCTCGGCCATAGTGATAAGTTCTTCCACCAGGTCGAGCTTCCGCTGCCCCAGCGGAGAATCCGGACGGTCGATAAAGGGATCGTTTCGTCCCACCCGAGAGTCGGGATCGATCTCTTGCCCTTTGCGGTATTTGCCGGCCAGCCAACCACGATTCAGTGGGCTCCAGGGAATAACGCCGGTGCCATACTTCTCGCAGACCGGCAACACATCTTTCTCGATGCCGCGTACAAAGATGCTGTATGGAGGCTGCTCGCACTCGAAGCGTGCCAGGTGCTCGCGTTCGGATACCCAATAGCTTTCCACCAGTTCCCAGGCGGCAAACGTCGACGATCCGATGTACCGCACCTTGCCGCTGTGGACCAGATCGTCCAGGGCACGCAGCGTTTCCTCAATGGGCGTTTCGGGATCGGGCCGGTGAATCTGGTACAGGTCGATGTAGTCGGTACCGAGGCGGCGGAGGCTGTTTTCCACCTCGCGCATGATGTGAACACGGCTATTGCCCGAGTCATTTGGTCCAGGGCCCATCTCACCATGGACCTTGGTGGCCAGGACGACCTGGTCTCGCCGGCCACGCAGGGCCTCGCCCACGATCTCTTCGCTTTCGCCCTTGCTGTAAACGTTGGCGGTGTCGACGAAGTTGATGCCGGCGTCCAGCGCCCGATGGATGATGCGGACGCAGTCAGCGTGATCGCTGTTGCCACGCTGACCGAACATCATGGCACCCAAACAGAGTGGGCTAACTTTCACACCGGTCCGTCCGAGATTTCGATATTCCAAGGTGTTTCCTTTCCCGGCGTCGCCACGTTGCATCGACGCGCCCTCATTTCAGCATAGTGTCCGCGGGCCGTCAGCCCTATCCGGCGACTTTACACCGATTCGGCGCGGGTGTAGGCTACAGGCACGATGGAGGTGAATGGTGCTTGACCAGCAGCTGCGAATCGCCCAGACTCTGGGTAGACCCTCGTTGTGTTCCGCCGGCTATGCCCGCGATGTTCCGTTTGGATGCGTGGAAAACGGGCTCCTCAGCGTGCTGTACTTTATGCCGGGCCAGGCCATGGCGCCGCATCGGCACATGGATGCCGACGAATATTTTACGGTGATCGAGGGAGAAGCCGATATGCTGGTCAATGGCAACCGCGTTCCCCTCCCTCAGAACCACACCTTTTTGCGGCAGCGCGGGATGCTGCACGCCATTCGCAATTCGAGCGAATCGCCGCTCGTGGTGCAGAGCTTCCAATCGCCGATCCCCCGTGATGAGGCCACCGTCTGGGATCGTTTTCTCGGATGGACTTCAAACGATGCCGGGACGTGTTGTCCACGATGCTGGTGCGGACAGTCCGAGGA
>DAINCT010000587.1:0-2778 GCA_036732245.1 Chloroflexota bacterium
TGTAAGCAAAAACTATTTCTGCGCCCTCGCCGGCGAGAAGAGAATACGTCAGCGCCCGCTTTGAATCGTCTCCCTGCATGAAGTGCCACGCAAGTTCGCCGGCGCGCCGGCGAGGGGCATTCTGCTCGGAGTGTTCCAGGACCTCTCCGGCCGCCCGATGTAGCCGACGTCGACGTCTGGGAGGAAGGTCCTCGTAGAGTGTCTGCTGAATGAGCGCGTGCGCGAAGGCAAACGTGTCGTGTTCGCCTACCCGCACCAATCCGGCTGCCTGGGCCCGTCCTAACACCTGCTCGACGACGTCTTCCTCGCGGCCGCTGAGCGCCTGTAGCTCTTCGAATCGAAAGCTTTGCCCGAGCACACTGGCCTCGCGCAACAGTTCCTGGGCCTCTTCTTCCAGTCTCGCCAGCCGCTCGCCGATCGCATCCCGTACGCTGTGCGGGATATCGATCTCCATCACTTCTGACCTATCCCAGGTTCCGTCTTCACGCTTAAAGACATCGCCACGCTCCACGAGCGAACGCAGTACCTCGCGGATGAAGAAGGGGTTGCCATCGGTGTGCCGGTGCACAAGGCGGGTGAATTCTTCCGAGACGGTCGATTCACCCATGGTGACGGCAATAAGTGCTTCAGTTCCCTCCGCGGGCAGACGGCGAAGAACGATCTCTTCGCTCAGTTGTTCCCGCGTCAGCTCCCGCAGCGCACGAGCGAGCGGGTGTTCCCGGTTGATTTCGACATCGCGATAGGTTCCAACCAGGAGGACACGGTCGCCCACCGTTTCACGTGCCAGGTGTTGCAGCAGTTCGAGACTCGCGCTGTCGGCCCAGTGGAGATCGTCAACGAGAAGTGCGACCGGCGTCTCGGACGCAACGGCCTCGACAAAACCACTGACCGCCCGAAATAGCCGCTCCTGCTCCTCCGCACTTTCCGAAACGAGAGGCACACCACCGATCTGGAAGTCGGGAAGGAGACGGGCTAAATACGGCGAGCGTTGCCCTACCTGCAGCCGGAGAGACTCGGGAGCGTTCGTATAGATCGTGGCCAAAATTTCAAAGAATGGGTAAAAAGGGACGGTCGCGCGCGTCGCGTAGCAGCGTCCTGTCGCCACCAGGAAGCCGCGATCGCGCGCGGCGAGCGTGATCTCCTGTGCGAATCGCGTCTTACCCACTCCCGGCTCGCCGGCCAGAAGGATCAACCGACCCCTTCCGTCCAGGACCTGCTCGAGCGCGGCGACCACCCGCTCCAGGTCTGCTTCTCGGGCGGCAAATACACCCTCGGGGAGCGCTCCCAGGAAACCACCGAAGGGAAGCGCCTGGACACCATGCGGCACATAGCCGGCGGATTTGGTTGGGGAGATCGCGGGCGCAGGAACCAGTTCCCCAGTGGCGCCATTCTCGCCCGCGTCGCGGTCCGTGGTCGAATGGACCTGCATTACCGTAACCGGATCGGTGAACCCCTTAAGTTGAACGGCCCCTCTGGGCGCGTATGCGACACCATCCGTCTTCCTCGCCAGATTCACAACGGTCTCGCTGGTCAACACCTCGTCCGGGCCGGCGAGAGAACAGAGGCGAGCCGCCAGGTTGAGCGCGGCGCCTCGGTAGCCCTCCTTCACCGAAACCGCCTCGCCAGCGTCGAGGCCGATCCCGACATAGAGCGGGAGATCCGGAGTTCTTTCGTGGCGGAACCGGCGCTGCAGCTCAAGCGCCGAACGCAATGCCCCGCGCGCTGAGGGGAAGACCACCAGGGCCTCATCGCCACGCAACTCGATCACGCGACCGGCCTGCGATGAGACTCCCTGCTCAACCAGCTCGGCAAATCGTAGGGTCAGACGTGCGGCCGCCTCATCTCCGTGTTCCACTGTGAAGCGCGTATAGCCGCGGACATCGGCGATCAGAAAGGTAAGAAGGGCAGAGGGACCGTCCGGTTTATCGGCCTCCCACTCAATCTCGACCGTCCCTGCCACGGTGGACCGGCCATCCGCATCATTCTGCATGCGAACAGCGTACGGCGCGGCACGGTAGAGGTCAAGCGGACATGGCGTGCGTGGCGTTCGGCAACAAATGGGGAAGATGCGTAGTCCGGCTCCAGGAGCTCCGGATACCATACAGAGATGGGGCCGGGCCGATCCCTCGCCCGCATCGAGAAGGAGTCGTGCTCCCGTGACCGTGGTATCTCCTGCACCTATTACCATCTCGCCGCTTGCCACCGACATTTTCGCCATCAACGCGCCGTGTGATCCCGAGGTCGATGTACGCGCGCTCCTGGTTACCGGGCGGGACCGGGCGGTTCTGATCGACTCGTTGCTGCGCCCCTCGGATCTCGACGGCGTGCAAGAGATCGTGGCGAGTCACGGCAAACCGCTGTACATCGTCAATTCGCATGCCGACTGGGATCATTGGTGGGGCAACGGAGCGTTTCCCGCCGCACCGGTGGTCGCTCACCGCCTCACACACGAGCGGCAGTTGCGTGAGGGGCGACGCCAGCTTACCGCGAAACAGCGCACGGACAGTAGTTTCGGCGAGGTAATATTGCGCCCCGCCACCATCACGTTCGAGGGTTGGATGCAATTCGACCTGGGCGGGATACACGTCGAACTCTCACCGCTGCCGGGACACGTCCACGACCAGATCGTGGCGTATATTCCGGAACACCGGCTGCTCTTTGCCGCCGATGCAGCCGAGGACCCGATACCGCTGGTCACGGAAGGACCGGTTGCGCCGTGGGCGCGTGCCCTCAGGACGTGGGCGGGAAAAGCGCGAACGGTCGTGCCGGCCCATGGAG
>DAINCT010000588.1:0-2753 GCA_036732245.1 Chloroflexota bacterium
TGATCGCTTCGTTCTGCCCGATGACCCGCAGATGAAGATCATCTTCCAGATTCATCAGATTCTGGCGTTCCGACTCGATCATCTGCGTCACGGGCACACCCGTCCAGTCCTCAACCACCTGAGCGATGAGCCCGGGCGTAACGATCAACGGTTCTGCCTCAGTCAAGTGTCCTCGAGCGACGTCGAGCTCTTCCTGCAGCACCAGCTCCTGCTGGCGCAGTTGGGCGGCACGCTCGTACTGCTCATTCAGCGCGGCCTGTTCCTTTTGGTGCTGAATTACATTTACTTTCTGCTCGAGCGCAGCCACCCCCTCCGGGCCCTGTCCGCTCTCACTCGCCTCCAGGCGCAGCGCGGACGCAGCCTCATCCAGGACATCGATCGCCTTGTCGGGCAGGAAGCGGTCGTTGATGTAGCGATCGGACAGCGTCACTGCCGCGCTAACCGCTTCGTCGTCGATTTGCACGCCGTGATGTCGCTCGTACTCCGGTCGCACTGCAACCAGCATCTGGATCGCTTCCTCGGCCGACGGCTCGTCGACGAAAACCGGCTGGAACCGACGCTCGAGCGCCGCGTCCTTCTCGACGTGCTTGCGATACTCGTCGAGCGTTGTGGCGCCGATGCAGCGAACTTCACCACGAGCCAGCGCCGGCTTCAACATGTCGGCTGCGCCGACGGCGCCTTCAGCCGCACCTGCACCAACAACCGTGTGGAGTTCGTCGATGAAAAGTATGACATCGGAATTCTGTCGAACCTCCTCCAGGACGGCCTTGACGCGCTCTTCGAATTGACCGCGGAACATCGCGCCCGCGACCATTCCACCCAGGTTCAGTGCCACGATCCGCTTGCCAAGTAGCGCGGAAGGGACATTGCCCTCCACGATGCGTCGGGCGATACCCTCGACGATCGCGGTCTTGCCAACGCCCGGCTCGCCAATCAGCACCGGATTATTCTTCTGGCGTCGAGCGAGCACGGTGATAAGGCGCCGCACTTCACGATCGCGTCCGGCGGTCGGATCGAGCTTGCCGTGCTCGGCTTCATCCGTCAAATCACGACCAAAGTGGTCGAGCGCCGGAGTGTTGCTCTGCGGAGCCTGCCGCTCGGCGGTCGTCGTCCCAGCGTTTCCACCCGGCTGACCGCCGGCATTGCCGAAGATCGAGCCGATGGGAGTTCCGCCCGAGTTTGCTCCCGGGATTTCACCGAGCAACTCCTGGGCGCAGGTCTGGCAGAAGTAATGCTGCTCTCTGCGTCCGTTCGGCAGTTGTTGGTCGAGACGCACGCTCGCGTCTTTGACCCTGCATTTTTCACATTTGGTCATTAAAAAGGTCCTTTCCTATTCCCGACCTTGACACAGGCGAGGTCGTCCTCGGGGCCGTCGAGCCGGCATCGAGGCTTCGTATTCTGCAAGTGCTTCTTCGGGAGTCATGTGCTCACCGGCCAGTACCAGATACGCCCGGGTCCACACTGTCGGAATCTTCGTCATTTCTTGAAATTCATGACGCAGACAGTGCGAGGAGTGGGCTTTGAACTGGCAGATGATGCGATGGGGCGACAGAATGGGCGGCGCCGCCACGGCGACATACACGCGATCCGGCAGGATATGCACGTGATCGACCGTGACTCCGAGCGCTTCGGCTTTTTCGCGGATCAGCTCTCGCAGTCGCCGAGCGGTTTCTCCAGTCAGACACGGCTTGGAACGCATTGGTCCCCAGACGAAGTGATACGTGATGCGTTGTTCCATGTCTTAATCCTGTAGATGTGGCTCATTCAGCTACCGAATTTTAGCATGCTGCGTTCCGTTTGGCAATACCCTTGATGATCTGATTATCAAGCATTGTGAGTGGTCGATTGTGTGGCAGCCGGGACACTTGGGATTCGGAACCGTCTCCATTGGCATACGGATCCTCGGTCGATAGAATCCGAAGATGGCGGACGGTAGGCCGGAGGCACCACGACTCCCAAGACCTACCGAGTCGGGAGCAGTTGAAAAGTCGCATGAGCCACAAATTTGAGAGACGACCTGGCCCGATCGACGCCGCCCGCGCCTTTATCGAGTCGCAATTCCCTGAGGCGGAAGTCGCCATCGTGGCCGGAAGTTTTATGCGAGGCGAAGACACCCCAACCTCCGATCTTGATCTGATGATCGTCACACGTCGTCAGGAAGCGCCCTACCGCGCCTCCTTCCGTGCCTATGGTTGGCCGATCGAAGCGTTCGTGCATACGCCGGAGTCGTATCGCTGGTACTTCCGGAGCGACACGGGCCGACGCATCCCCGCGCTCGCCACCGTGTGCATAGAAGGGATCGTGCTGCGCGATGTCGACGGACTGGCAGACCGCATAAGGGCAGAGGCGCGCGACCTCATCGCAGCCGGACCACCGCCGTTGACCGACGCCGAGCGTGAAGATTTGCGGTATGCGCTCACCGACGTACTTGACGACCTACTCGGTACCATGGACCGAGCCGAGGGACTATTCATCGCCCATGAAGTGGCCGAAGCGTCCGCCAAATTGCTGCTGCTAATAAACAACCACTGGATCGGACGAGGCAAGTGGCTGATTCGGGCCCTGCGACGATTCGACGAGCAAGAGGCGCAACGCCTGGAAGCCGCTCTCGCTGCGTACCATCGCACCGAGGACAAGTCGGGCCTCGTTGCATTCGCCCGTTCAACGCTCGAGCAGGCCGGGGGACCGGTGTTTGAGGGGTTCTACCGAAGCGGGCAGCGCAGTGACGAGTTGAACCGTTCGTAGGAGACGGC
>DAINCT010000589.1:0-2743 GCA_036732245.1 Chloroflexota bacterium
GGCCTTACCCATCCTCGTGGAGAGAGCGGCGTCGCTCATCAGTTCCTCGATTCGCGAGGCCAGCCCTCTCGTGAACGCTGGAGTGTCATCAGGTTTGCAGTCCACCAAATATCCTGTCTCACCCTCAACGACGATTTCCGGGATTCCGCCGACATGGGACGCGACCACGGCCGTCTCGCATGCCATCGCCTCGAGGATCACGAGTCCAAACGGCTCGTAGACCGATGGGCACACAAACACTGTCGCGCTCGAGTGGAGATGGATCAACTCCTCCCGCGGGATGAACTCACCTATCCAGATCAGGTTCCCTCGCTCGGAACGGACGCGCTCCGCCAGGGCCGCCACCTCAGCGCCGATCTCCGGCGTATCGGGACTGCTGGCGACGATCACCAGCTGATGGCGTGGATCGATTTCAAGAGCCGCTGTCAGAAGCAAAGGCAAACCCTTCTGCCGCGTGATTCGGCCATTGAAGAACGCGTAGGGCCTATTCGGATCGATGCCGAAGCGAGCGAGAGTCTCGACAGAAGGCTGCGGCCGGTAGATCTCCGGATCGATTCCGTTGTGAATCACGTGAATGCGGTCCGGGTCGACTTTGGGGTAACAGCTCATCACGTCCTGGCGCACCCCTTTCGAGACCGCGATCACAGCGTCAGCCGCTTCAATCGCGGTTTGCTCGCAGAACGTCGATAGAGCGTAACCGCCACCGAGCTGCTCAGCCTTCCACGGCCGGAGCGGCTCGAGGCTGTGAATGGTCATCACGTGGGGTATCGACCACATGAGCTTCGCGAGATGACCGCCGAAGTTCGCGTACCACGTGTGGCTGTGCGCCAGGTCTGAGCCTTTGATGCCAGCCGCCATGGCCAGGTTGATCGACATCGCCTGCAAGACGGCCGCCTCAGGCTTCGGTTCCGACAGCGCCGCCCAAGGGTTGTACGCGGTTACGCCAGGCTCGTCTCGCGGCGCGCCCCAACAGTGGACCGAGACATCCGCCAGGCGGCGCAGCTCGCGCGCGAGATATTCCACGTGCGTGCCGGCGCCCCCGTAGACCTCGGGTGGATACTCGCGAGTGAGGAGCGCGACCCTGAGGCTGTTCGTCACGATGCCTAACAGTACGCATCGGGGGTGACGTCAGCTTCGACCGTGAGACTAAGAGCTTGTCGGCACGATTTTGATGGTCGCCGATCGCGCCTCAGGAGTCAGCACGCTATCAAGGATGCTTCCGGCGTATCGGCGGTATTTGGCCCGGTAGGCAGCATCCATTTTGTCGTCGATGTCATGGTCGGCGTCGACGAATGTGACGTCTTGTTGAACACCGCCGGCCCGTAGCCGACCTTCGTGCCTCTCCTGGGTACCGCGGAACCAATGAGCGCTGGGCCCCCTAACGGATCGGACGTATAGGTCGTCGCCGTGACGAACGATCCAGATCGTCACCGGCTTTCCCAGCTTCCCGTCACGCCGGATTGATGCGACCTGCACTTCTTCCGCGCTGCCGAACTTATCGAGCTGGTCGCTCGTCCACTGTGTCACCGGCCGGCCTCGCTGGTCCCATTCCATATCAGCGAGCCAGGACGGTTCAACAGCCGATCAATGGACCTGGAGCGGTCGGCATGCCGCCGACTTCGAGTTGAAAGTGAAGATGTGCGCCGATCGAGAGACCCGTACTGCCGACATATCCAACCTTCTCGCCCTGTTGAACTTCCTGCCCAACAGCAACGGCTACCTGCGACATGTGGGCGTAGACCTCGACCAGACCGAAGCTGTCCGTGACCTCGACCCGGATTCCGAAGTAATCTGCGGGACCTGCTGCAGTCACTTTTCCGCCGGCAGCCGCGACGATCGGCGTGTTGTAGCCGGCCAGTAAATCGACCCCGGTGTGGAAATGCAGATAACCACCGTAGGCCGGTTCGATCGCAAATGAAGTGGGTCCGAAACGCTGGATGATCTGCGCACCGGGAATCGGACATTGGAATTGTCCGGGGTCGACCGGATCGGCCGGCACACCCCCCTTCAGGTTTGGACCCTGGGCGGGATCGACGGGAATCACAAGCACCAAGCCGGGCGTGAACTGCGGGGCGCGAATTCTATTGAATCCGAGCACAGTGGTGACATCCACACCGTACGCGGCGGCGAGGTCATCGGGCGAGTCCCCCTTTTTGACGACGACCACGACGCCGGGCACCGGTGGCAGCTTGAGAGGCCGTCCCACCGTGAGCGGTAAGCGCAGGCCCGGATTCGACCAAACGACGTCCCTCCAGGGGAGGTTGAACTGCTGGCCGATGCTTTCCAGCGTGTCTCCCTGAGTGATGATGTGAACGATGGGAGCACGGCTTACGAGTGGTTTCGTCGGTATAGGAAGCGGTTTGATTATCAAGCTGTCACGGCCCAGCGAGATGTTGCCGACCGTACCTTCGTCAGCGGCGGCCGCGGTGACTGCAGCCCCGTGGAAGTTCGAAAAGAAGTTTCGGTCGAGAACGGTGTAGCTGGACACGGCTAGCGCTATCGCGAGCACCACGGCGTGAGTTACATAACGATTGATGCGCAACGGTCTACCCCCGGATTCCTTCTCGCGTGCCCCAGACGCTGAAGGCCTGGGTCACCCTAACAAACAAGCGGCAAGAGTGTCAACGCTCGCCACCGCCAAATCTGGCGGGGATGCACGGGAGTTAAGCGCGACGGGACAGACTGGCGAGGGGCTTGCCACAAGCCCTGCCCGCCGTGCGAGACTGCGCTTTCAACAGCCCAG
>DAINCT010000590.1:0-2732 GCA_036732245.1 Chloroflexota bacterium
ATCCGGGGCAGATGCTCAACTGCTTTCTTATGAGCGTCCCGATGTCGATCGTCGCGGTCTACATCACGATGGCCGATCAGGTGTTGTATCCGGCGTACGCCTCGGCGCCACGAGTCTCGTGGTTGTCACCGATGGACGATCAGATGCTGGGCGGCCTGATAATGTGGGTGCCTGGCGGACTGATCTTCGCCCTGATAATGACGGTGGTCTTCTTCAAGTGGGCTGCGCGTGGCGAGGACAGCACAGCCGGTGCGCAGGTGGACTGGAAGCCGCGAGCCGCCTAAGCGTCTTCTCCCTTGAGCGCGGCGTTCAGGTCCCGTTTGAGGTCCGGGTGTCGAGTCCACATGAACCACCCCATCACACTCACCGCGAGAATATTCGCGATGAGGATCTGATACCAGGCAAGGCTGCCGAACGCGGATTCCGTAAACAGGCCCGCCAGCATGTAGGCGCCGGCCTCGATCATCACGAACACGACGAGAAATCCGGCGAGGATCGCCGGTGTTCGGGCGGATTTGTGGACGATCCAGGCGACGATGACACCGACCAGGACGAACGCAACGTAGTGGAACAGTGTATACCCAAATACGTGAGTCGCCATCGTGTCGGGCATTGCCGGCGGCTTGCCGAGGATGCTGATGAGTCCGCGGCCCAGCAGGTCGGGAGTATAGAAGGGGTGTCCGGAGGCAATGTCGACAATGGCAAACCAGACAGCGATGGCGGTCGCGCCAAGTGCGCCGCCCAGGATTCCTTCACGAACTGAATTGTGCCGATCGGCCACTATCTTCCTCGAACGTTTGTTGATTCAACGGGAATTTATCCCGGAACGGGAATTTATCCCGGAACGGGAATTTATCCCGGAACGGGAATTTATCCCGACTGGCCTCGTTTGCCTAGCCGATGCGCGATTGCCGTGCCGAGGAAGGAAAAAGGTGTGGTGCGGAATTCGCAATTGCCGCTGGCCACATAGTTACGTTGATACTTCGTACCCAATGAGAAGAATGCTGTATAGAAAGCTTCGGTTCATGGCTGTGTTCGTCCTTGCATCGCTCATCGCGGTTTCGTCGGACGGCCAGACCCGCCGGAAGACGACAAAAAAAAACACCCGCTCAGCCGCTTCCAGGGCGAAGGCGAGAAAAAAGACGTCGCGGAAGTCTGTGGCACCCGCCGTTCCGGCCGTCCACTACACGACCCCGCGCACTGTCGAGTCGCTGGCCGCCGATCTCGGGGCGATGTCCAACAAGATTCGGAGCGGCCAATTCGGCATCATGGTCGTTTCGCTGACGAAAGGCGACACGCTCTACTCGCGGAACGCGGGAACACCGTTGATGCCGGCGTCGACGATGAAGATGCTCACCACCGCCGTCGCTCTCGATCGCCTCGGGCCGGAATACCAGTTCAGCACCGACGTTCTCTATGACGGCACGCTGGATTCCGACGGTACGCTCCATGGGAATGTTTACCTGAGAGGCGACGGCGATCCGTCGCTGTCCGGCAGGTACCTTCAGGGTGGTCCCGGTGCGCCGATGAACTTTCTGGCCGACCAGCTTGCGGCGCGCGGGATCAAGCACGTGACCGGGGAAGTCGTTGGCGACGCATCTGCGTTTGACGACCAGCGCGTTCCCGAAGGCTGGCTCACTCGTTACCTCCAGTCGGGGTACGCTGCGCGAGTGTCGGGGCTTTCACTCAATGAAAACCTGGTGTGGGTCACGATTGCGCCTGACGGCGTGCGCCTCGAGCCGGCGACGAGCGCAATTCCGCTGATGAGCAACGTCCGCACGGTTGGGGGCAGCGGCGCGAAACTGACCATCCGGCGAGCCACCGACGGAACGATCTCGGTATCCGGCACGATCGGGTCGCGCTCGATACCCCGCAGGTATGTCTACGTCGTCGAGGATCCGGCTCGTTTTGCGACTGGAGCCCTGAGAAGCGCTCTGAATGCGAAGGGAATTGTCGTCGATGGTGGAATCAGGCTCGGTGCGACTCCGGGGACTGCTGTGAAGATCGCGAGCATTCAGTCACCGACGCTCGACCGGATGATCTCGAGCATGAACAGGGAGAGCATCAATCATTTCGCCGAGTTGTTGTTGCGGTCCGCGGCACGCGGCCAAGACAGGAAAGTTCAGGGAAGTGTCGCGAATGGTCGCGAGCTCCTCCGCCAGTTCTTCGCAAAGAAGGTCGGCGCCGACTCCACGACACTGGATGTGTTCGACGGCAGCGGTCTTTCAACGCTCGATCGCGTAACCCCGCGCGCGATGGTTCAGATGCTCGGCTACGCCCACCGGGCGCAATGGGGTCCGTGGTTCCACGCGTCGCTGCCGGTGGCGGGTGAGTCAGAGCTGCTGCGCCGCCGAATGAAAGGGAGTCCGGCGCAAGGAAATCTCCATGCAAAGACCGGGACGACGAATGATGTCATCGGGTTGGGAGGCTACGTAACAGCCGCAGATGGAGAGGTGATTGCTTTCTCGTTCATCTACAATGGGACCGATCGTTGGACGGCGAAGTCGATGACGGATGTAATGGGGGAGACGCTAGCCAACTTTGCGAGATAGCGTTCGACATCGCTCTCATCTCCTATAGAGGCGTCCTTTGTACAGATCTGTGCGTTGGCCACCGAGACACAGAGGCACAGAGAACTACTTTTTATTTTAAACAGCAACTGCACTTACAACGGCGCACTCAACCGTTGGTTTGAGTGCAGTTCCCATTAAATCAGTTGCAGTTCTCGGTGT
>DAINCT010000591.1:0-2725 GCA_036732245.1 Chloroflexota bacterium
TCCTTCATCAGGCGGTAGAGAGTTATAGACTCCTGAAAGCACGATGATATCGATCCGTCGATTTGGCCCATAGCGCCGGATGAGGTCCGCGGTGTTCACGTCTTTCCGCAGCGCGGTGCTTGCCACGGTGCGCAGCAGTGCCGGCAATCCGCCCATGGTAGCGGTGCGCTCGTATGCGATGGAGGGGCCGTGGATCCAGACCATCTCGGTGCGCGCGTACCGCAGCCCGGCCTGTGTAGCCGCGCTCCCGCCCGACGATCCGGCAAAGGCCGAATACGCCACATATGCCAGAACGATGCAAGCCGCTACGCCCATGCAGAGCAGCAGGAGTCGGCGGCGTCCCCTCCGGTTCATCGAGGTGGGTATGCCGAGGTCGGAACGGGGAAGTGCACGGGTGCACGGGAGGGCAGGTGCGGGGGCCTGCCCCTACGACGGCGCGGTTCTCGCGAATCCTCCCCTCTCCTGCCCTGCGGGGGAGGGGCCGGGGGTGGGGGTGCGTCCGTGGGCCCGCGCCGGATCCGACGCATGTTGCAGATTGGACACAGGAATATGAGAGGGACCAACCGACCCTTATCCTGCTCGATGGGTCGCACGACTACTCTAATGAGCGCTTTGAAGCAGGAAGGCGTGGATGCCGGCGGCATAGCCTCTGGCGAGAGCGGTGATCGTAGCGGCGTGTTGAAGCGCTGTGGCATCACGCGGACTCGACAAAAACATACTTTCGATCAGCGCGCCGGGCATGGCGGAGCCCGTCAGCCAGCGTTTGCGAGAAGGACCGAGCACCAGGAACCACGGGTAGTCCGCTCGCGTCTGCGGTACGACATCGGCGACATCGGTTTCGACCCCCTTGTCCAGATCCGCGTACCCCGAGCGCTGTACAGCCGAAGCGACCGAGGTGGTCAAGAGATCCGCCAGAACTTTGCTCTGCTGCCAAAAGGGACGCGCGGGGCAGTAGTAGCCGTGGGTGCCACGCACTGTTGGGTCTGAACTGCCGTCGAAGTGAATGGACACGAAGACATCGGCATGATGGCTGTTGGCGAAGAGGGTCCGCGCATCGAACTCGTCGACACGGTCGATCTTGCCGTCGTGATTGAGATCCCGCGCCGGCGTGTTCACCGCACGATCGCTCGTTCGGGTGAGATAGACCCGGTACCCCATGGCCTTTAGATAGCTCGCCGCCTTCTGGGCAACCTGGAGCGTCAGATTCTTCTCGATCAACTGTCCGCTGGCATCCGTTGCGCCCGCGTCACTGCCACCATGCCCGGGATCGATCACGACCGTCTGAGTTGAGGTCGTGCGAGGTCGGCTTGCGGCCACGGCACCACGCGGTTGGACCGGCAAAACGCAACAAATGAGGAGAACGAGCGTGAGTGAGAGATACCGCATGAAGAGAAAGACAACCCGCAGGGGTCGGGGGCAGTGTACCACGAGCCGGCGACGGTGCGACCGGTCTACTACCTGCCTCTCGTACGTCATTGCACAGGAGTCTGCTGAGGTATAACTCATGGAATAGTCCGCATCTCGAGTATTGGAGGTAACCAATGACCTCGCCCTATATGCTTCCGGTTCGCTCCGGCGAGCGGCCGCGTACCACACCCACGAACCCGCACACGCAGCTCGATCAGCAACCGGAGGACAGCGATTTGCGCGTGACCCTGGCGGATCGGTTGTTCTCGCTGCCAGACGTGGAGGAACGGGCCACGGTAATCTCCGTGCCGGGTGCGCGCGCACTGTGGCTACGCGACGACGTCCCGGCGGGACCGCGGGAAGCGTTTATGCTGGAGCGCGAGTTCGCCCACCTTCATCCGGGGGCGGATGAGAGTCTCCATGCGACCCTTCCGCTCGACCTGGCGGAAGCGGCGATCCAGGCCGGTTGGGCCGAACTTCATCCGGTAGCCCGTATGGGCTACATCCCCGCTACCACCGTCATGCTGTACGCCCCGCGGAATGTGGAAGAACTCGATGTCGTCTACGGGTTGCTCCTGGCGTCGTACCGTTTCGCCGGCGGACGGCTACCACGTTCGTGAGGGAGGCGGGTTTCGTCAGAGATACCGGGCATAATCCGGGAGAGCCGTCAACCTCCGGGGGGAAGAGATGCCACGAGGTATCGCGCGATGGCCTCGTGGCATATTGCCGTGGGACGGTCTTACGCCAGAGCGGTGACCGTGTCCCTTTCTGCTTCGTTCACACTCTGCGTGTCGCCACCCTGCGGCATGAGGAAGGCGACCAGCAACCCGCCGGTGCCAAGCAAGATAGCCGCGGCCAGGAAGGCACGTTGGAAGCCATCCACCAGGGCAGTCGGATATGCCAGCGGTGTGTGCAAGGTGTGAATCACACCATTGAATTCGGTGGTCGAGATGGTCGAGAGCACGGCGAGTCCGATCGCGCCACCCACCTGTAGGAAGGCGTTGACCAGGCCGGAGGCGAGACCGATCTGCGAAGGAGCAACGCCGCTCACGGACGCGATCTGCAACGGCACGAAGGTCATGCCCAGGCCGAAGGCGAAGACGAGCATGCCCGCCAGGACATCGTGCTGGAAGCTGCCGAGGACCCGAATCTGGGTCAGCATGAGGAGGCCCGCCGCCGCGATGAACATGCCGATGGCCATGATGTATTTGTACCCAAAGCGGGTCACCAGTTGTGAGGTGATGCCGGCCGACACGATGATAGTGAGCGCGAGGGGAAGGTAACGAATGCCGGTTTGGAGGGCGTCATATTTGAGCAC
>DAINCT010000592.1:0-2723 GCA_036732245.1 Chloroflexota bacterium
CAGACCGGTTTCTCTCCAGTCCGCGTGCGACCTTCGCCAATACATCACCAGAATCACACGGCTTGAAGAGGTAGTCATAGGCTGCGTGCTCGTTCATCTCGCGGATCGCGTCGGTGGTCGACGAATGCGCAATGAGAATGACGACGACGCATTGCGGCCAGCGCCGCCGCGCTTCCGCGAGCACTCCTCGGCTGTGGATGTCCTGAAGGTGAAGTTCGGCGACCACCACATCGAATTCGGAAGCGTGGAGGAGTGCCAGCGCGTCGGCGCCGGTTGAAGCACACTCCACCCTGTACCCCTCCGCTTCGAGGAGCCGTGACAGACGTGCCTGCACGCTCTGGGCGCGGTCGATTATGAGTATGCTGCCGGTACGCACGTCATGCCTCGCCTCGTCGGAATCGGAAGTTCGGGCCGGGCGCATGGTGCCTCGAAACGCCACTGGGCCATACGGGCCAGCCCGAAATCGGAGCAATCTCACCTATGGTCACCGTACGCCAATGCAGGTCTCGGCCCGCACACGGCGCTCGGGCCGGCGGGTACGGCTGGCAGTCGCCATACCGGGGCACAGTCATCGTCATTATCCCATTGAATTGAACACCGTCTTCTGATCGTAATCATGACAAATGTTCATGACGGGGGAAGTCTGCAGTGCCATGATCGCGAGGTTAGCCGTGCCCATGCCTTCGGATTGGACGCGAGGAGTGCCCTCTGGTGACGCTCACCGTCCCGTGCACGGATAGTTCGGTCGTCATTGCGCGTCCGACGCCATCTGAGGCCGCATCGCTTCGAGAGCATCTGCGGCGCTGCGTGCCCTGGGCAAGACTCTCGCCCGGCCGCTCGATATGTTGGAGCTGTTCCGAGCCACGCAACGCGAAATAGTCCACGCGCTGAACGCTGACGCCTTCTTTATTGCTCTTTACGATGAGGCGGGCCAGTCGGTCGAGATCATTCGCCACTTCGAGTCCGGGGAGGAGCTGGCCGGCGGCACCTTTCCTATCGGAAGCGGCTTGACCAGTCAGGTCATCCTTACCCGTCGCCCTCAGCTCATTCGCCATTGGTCAGTCGAGGGACCACCTGTGCAGGTGCAGCGCGTAACCAGCACCCCAGGGTTGCCCGAGTCGGCCATCGTCGCGCCGCTGATGCTTGGAGAGCAGGTGCTGAGCGTGATCTCCGTCTCCAGCTACCAACCAGATGCATTCGACGAGGATGACTTGCTTGCCCTGGAGGTACTCGCGGGCCAGGTTGCGATTGCGATCGCTAATTTGCGCCAGTCCCACCGCATGGATTCGCAGCTCCAGCGACGCGTATCGGAGTCAGAGGCAATATTCGCCAACATGGCCGATGCGCTGCTGGTGGTTGATGCCAATGGCGGGATCATTCGGTTGAATCGTGCAGCCCGCAAGCTGCTGTGTGTCGAAAACACCAGCATCGTGTTTGGCCAGCCGCTGGATCGCGAAAAATGGGGGCGATGGCCTCTCGGAGCGCGGCAGGTGGCAGAAACGCTCGGACCGATGATCGATATGTTGCGGAGGGGGGAAACGCCTCTAGCCATAGAGGTCGAACTCGGGGGGCACGGCCGACGTTTCTTGAGTTTCAGCGGTACTGCTCTGTTCGACCCTCAGCACGCGCTGATCGGCGGCCTGCTCGTCGTTCGCGACATTACCGGACCACGTGAAGTCGAACGCATGAAAGACGAGATGCTGTTGATCGCCTCGCACGACCTGAGGCTGCCAGTCGCGGTGGTTAAGGCCGAGGCGCAATTGCTTCGACGACAGATCCGACGCGAAAGGGTGATGCCTGACACGCTGGACCTGGGACTGGTCGCGATCGTCGAACAGGCAGACCGACTGGCTAGGCCGTTGTCCCTACTGTTGGACCTTTCTCAGATCGAGCCGGGCCGTCTCGAGATCAGGCCGGCTCCGATGGACCTCCGTTGTTTGGTCGCGACGATGATTGCGGGCATTCAGATAACGACGAAGCGGCACCATCTCCTGCTGCGAGCGCCGCCGGAAGTTCGCGGGTATTGGGACGAGCGCCGGCTGCAACAGGTAATTGGGAACTTGCTCACTAATGCCGTGAAGTACTCGCCGAATGGTGGTGCAATCACGCTCGGCATACGTCTGGGCAAACGTGACGTGACGGTCCGTCTGCGCGACCACGGCATGGGGCTGGGGCCGGACGAGACGCATCACGTGTTCGAGCGTTTCTATCGCGCCGTGGGGATTCGTCAACTCGAAGGAACCGGGTTGGGGCTGTACATCTGCCAGGGTATTGTGAGTGCGCACGGCGGTCGCATCTGGGCAGAGTCGGCTGGGCCCGGCTAGGGCTGCACTTTTTGCTTCACACTTCCGCGCTGGGGGCCAGCGGAGACGCCCCAATGCTCGAGTCTCAGGCGCCGTTCGACACCCAGAAGCTTGGCTTCGTAGAGCGGATGGACGCGCCCATGGGCCCAGACAGCCGCTGGGTCGAGCTCGGTCCGGGCAACGGCGAAACCAGCCTGGTACTGGGTATGTATGTAACGTGTTTCTAACACGACGGCGCGTATAGTGGCCCTGGAAGCTACACGGCGCGAGCCCGGCTAGGCTTCGGCGCAAGGTCTGGCGGAAAGGGACGCAGGGCTCCCTCGTGCGCCTACGACTTGCTGATTGGGTTGGTGAGATGGTGGGGCGAATAGGGCGGCGCAGGTTTGGGTTTCTGTTCCCAGTTTTACGCGTGCTGTTGGC
>DAINCT010000593.1:0-2719 GCA_036732245.1 Chloroflexota bacterium
TCGCGCTTGGCGCCGGAACCGATATCGCCATGGCTGCCTCCGATATCACGCTGGTGGGTGGAGACTTGCGCGGCATCATGACCGCCATGGCACTCTCGCGCCGCACTGTCACCACCATTCGATCCGGCCTGTGCTGGGCATTCGCCTACAACATCGTCCTGGTGCCGGTGGCGATGGGAGCGTTATATCCATTCCTGCACCTGCAGCTTTCGCCCGTGCTGGCGGCCGGAGCCATGGCCCTGAGCAGCGTGAGCGTCGTGACCAACGCCTTGCGCCTGAGAAACTTCGAGCCCCCAATCGTCGACACCACATCACGTCAGCGGGAAGCGGTCGAAACCGTCTACTCCACGTAAAGGAAAAGTTCAATGGAAACCATCACACTCACTGCCCCGGATATTAGCTGCGAGCACTGCCAAACCGCCATCGAACGCGAAGTCGGCGCACTCGCCGGCGTGCAAGCATGCTCGGTAGACGTGCCTACTCAGCACGTCACTGTGCAGTTCGATCCCTCTGCGGTGACACGGCAGGAGATTGTGGAGGTCATGGAGGAAGAGGGGTATCCGGTTGCCAACCAATCATGAGTCTCGCGACAACCCTGTCGGATGACCATGACCGTTAACAGCGCATAAACTAATCAGTATGGCTCACGAACTAAAGACTATCCATGTGGACTCAGAGACAGATCTCTTTGCGGTCCTCGCTGAGGCGTCGGCTGAACCTATACACCTGGAGAAAGATGGCGTGGTCTATCGACTGGTCCGAGAGCGCGAGGACATCTGGAGAGATTACGATCCGGACGCAGTTCGCGCCGCGCTTCGTAAGTATGCCGGCACCATAACGCTAGAAGAAGGCGAAGAGCTAAAAAAGTACGTGCGCCGCGCGCGTGAAGAAGGAACGCGTCCTGCCGATCGACCATGAGGTACCTCATCGATACCGATTGGTTGATTGACGTGCTTCGGGACGTAGCCGCTTCGATCCGTGTACTTGACCGCCTCCGGGAACACGGTCTCGCTGTTAGCATCATCTCAGCCGGTGAAGTCTATGAAGGCGCCATTCTTGCATCCAATCCATCGGCTCGTCTGTCCGATTATCGGCAATTCTTGGCCGCATTTGTTACTGTTCCGCTGACACACTCCACGATGGAAAGGTTCGCTGAACTTCGGGCACAATTGCGCCGAAAAGGCAATCTCATCCCAGACTTCGATCTTCTCATCGCCGCGACAGCTCTGGAGCACGACATCATCCTAGTTACGCGCAATGTTCGGCATTTTGAACGGATTCCAGAGTTGTAGATCTTCACTCAGGAATAACTAGCTCGTTGCCGAACATCACGTCTCATCTGCCCCTTTCGCTTCTATCTCACTGCGTCTCCAGACCGTCAACGGGGCGCCGTACGGGAAGTCCGGCAGGTACTGTAGCATCGTGGCCTGGTGGCGGCCAGGTACTTCCACTGCCTGCCGAACTCGCTCAAGTACGTCGTCAGACGGCGCGTGGAAGGTAACCGCGGACTCCTCCTCTCCCGGTGAGCCTGCTATCCACGTTGCACCCGCTCGGTTGACAGCCTCGATGAGGTCGACATATCGCACATCCCTGCTCGTATGAACCTGCTCGCCGATCGACGGTTCCCAGAGCTGGCGGACAATTATGCGGTATTGGGGACGGTGGATAGGTGCGGGCTCACCCACCTCTCTTGGCGGCGGTGGCCGCGGCGCGGCAGGCGGGCGCAGAGGAATCGGTTCTTTGCCCTGCATCCGGCGTACCTCATTGGCGAGGGCCACCAGGCGTTGGTGCATGCCCAGCAGCAACGTTCCGATATTGGCTCGATCCACGGCGGTGACGGGGCGATCTAGGTCGATCAACTGGCGGATTAGTTCCTCCTGTGACCGCACGAACGCGGCAGCAGCCTCCACCTCCTGACGCTCCTGATCCGCGAGTTGTGCCGGGGTGGGAGGATTGGGATTGTGCTCGCCGCAGAAGTATGTCACCTTCCCGGTCTTCGAGCCGTCCGGCTGCACGATCATCACGCCGGGGAGATCATCACCGATCGGCCTCCCGCACACTTTGCAGGGCTTGGTAGCTGGTGTGTCAGTCATATCAATCACCTTTTGTACAATCCGAGGACTCAGTGCCGTCCCAGCCACTCCGGGAGCGTCTTGCCGGTGGGGGGGTGGCCGGTATAGGCCGCTTTGCGGTCGATGCGGTCGTAGGTCCACTGCATGTAGCGCGTGCCCAGCCAGCGCAGCGGCTCCGGCTCCCAGTTGCGGGAGCGATGTCCGACCGGTGGCAGAGTGGTGAGCGAGGACGGCGCGCCGGTGATGAGATCGGCCAGGGTTCGACCGGCCAGATTACTCGTGGCCACTCCATGCCCGGTATAGCCACGAGCCGAGGCGATGCCGCTGGACCGGTCGTAAGTGAAGCCGGGCATCCAATCGCGCGGCATACCGACGGCGCCACCCCAGCTATGCGTGAAGCGGATGCCGTGCAGGCTGGGGAACCAGGCCAGGATCTGCTCCTCAATGGCGGAATGAGTCGGCTCGTGCCGGTCATATGCGTCGTCGATGCGTGAACCGAAGTGGTACGGCGCGCCACGACTGCCGAATAGAATTCGCCCGTCGGCAGTGCGCGAGAGGTAGTCGACGACGTACTTGTTGGATGAGACGCACGCGCGGCTGGCCCAGCCGAGCTCGGCCCACTGCGCGTCGGTGAGGGGCTCGGTCAG
>DAINCT010000594.1:0-2715 GCA_036732245.1 Chloroflexota bacterium
GATCTACACCTGGTCGCCGAGGTAGAGGGTGGTGAAAAACGTGAGTCCGCCGCCGACGTCACCCGGCGGCTCCTGCAGGATCATCCGCAGCTCGCGGCCATCTTCGCGACGAATGATGTGATGGTTCAGGGCGTGCTCGACGCCGTGCGCGAAGAGGGGCACGAGGACACCTTGGTCATCGTTGGATACGACGCCACACCGGCGGGTTGTGCAGAGATCATGCGGGACGGCCCGCTGCGAGGTGAGGTCGCACAGTTTCCCACCCGCATCGGCCACATGGCCGTGGAGTTGTGGGCCCACCACACCCAGGGTATGGCTGTTCCTGAGCGGCTTGATGTCCCGGTCGAGCTCGTCACACGCGACAATGTCGAGCGCTTTACCGGCGCTGAACGGCTGCTGCGATTACGCCATGGAGAGGTATGGACAGCCGGCGAGCGGGTCGTCTTCTTTCCCGTGCGAGCTTATCAAATGATGCTGAACGAGATTCATGCGGCAAGCCCGGACTTGCTTCGGCACATCGTGTATCGAAGTGGCTTTGTGCTGGGTGAAAGCATCGCCCACCAGGTGCGCGGGCTCTATCCCAATCCGGACGACGGGCTGTTCGTGCTGCTGGAAGACCTGGCGCGAGGAGGCTTCGGAACGTTCGAACTGGTCGAGCTGGATCTCACTGCCGGGCAGGCGACTGTACGCGGTAAGAACCTGTTTGAATCCGTCATAGCGCCCGATCTGGACTGGGTGCGCACGCCCCGCTGCGTCGACAACTACTGCAGCGGCCGGCTGGCCGGCTATCTAAGTGTGATCTTCCGCCGGCCGGCTGCCTGTGAGGAGATCAAATGCGAGGCTCGCGGTGATGCTCACTGCGAGTTCGTGATCTCGGCTCGTGGCGTCGAGTCACCTGAGCCTCAGAGGGCGATGCAGTGATCGGGCTCGGAAAACGAGGACAGCGTCGCGCCTGGCAGCAGCAGGTGGTGGATCGCTGGAACGTCACGCCGGGCTACCTCAAGTGGGTGGGCGGGCTGCTGCTCGGTATACTGGCACGGTGGCTGATCGCGCGGCTATTCCCGGAGCATTGGGAACGTCTCTCACGACCGCTTATCGATCCCCGGATGCCGATCTGGCTGGCGGTTGTCGCTGTGATCGCCGTACTGGTGCTCGAGCGCGCGATTCCAGAGCTGTATCGCCAGCTGCGTCCGCGCACCGAACAGACGCGCCTGCAGTCGCTGTTCGGGGTCCGCTGGGCGGTCCCCCCTGAGGTCGATGCGGTGCAGGGGCCGTTCTGTCCGGTGTGTAGCGTCCCGCTACGTGGAACGTTGTGGTCGGGTGACTTCAGTCCCACGATGTGGGTATGTCCGTCATGCACGCGAGAATTTGCTACTCCCGAATATCCCGACATTCGCCGCGAGGTGGAGCGACATTTCGGTACGGTTAATCAACCGGCACGATAAGACATTTTGATTCCTGACCACGCATCCGTGGCGCGCAGTGCGGATGTCCATCACAGACCGTCGACACGGTTGAGCCAAGACGGTCCGGATCTGAGCCGATGCGTGGTCTGGTATCGTCTACTTCCCCCAGCCTCCCTCACGCCCAACGCCGCAACAACTTCTCCGCTTCCACGACCACCTCCGTTACGATGTCGGCCGCCGGCTGAAGGCGCTTCACCCCACCGACCGACTCTCCGGCCCAGAGTGACATGGCCTCGATCTCTCCGGTCGTGTCCTCAGTAACACCCAGCGATTGGAAGCGATGCACGGGCTCGCGCATTTGGTTGTATGCACTGAACCGCTCGCCGAGGATGTCCCCCTCGAAGGCGGTGGCGGCCTCGACAGCCGATCGCAGGCAGCGGTGGGGTGCGTCCGGCCAGCCGAATGAAAACACTTCGGTGTAGACAGTGTCCTCCGCTTCGGCCGCGATGAGGGCGTTGACGTAGGTCGGATGCGCTCCAGCTTCCTCCGCCGCGACGAAGCGGGTGCCCATACGCACCCCGTCGGCTCCCGCTGCCAGCATAGCTGCCAGAGCGCGACCTGACCCGATACCCCCGGCTGCCAGGACCGGCACGTCGACCGCCTGGAGGATCTGATCGAGGAGGGCCTGGAGTCCAACCTGGCCGCGCACATGGCCCCCTGCTTCGATCCCCTGAGCAATGATGAAGTCACAGCCCGCGTCGGCAGCCGCCACCGCCTCCGCGCGTGAGCCGACCTGCCAGGAGACCAACGCTCCACCCGCGTGGGCGCGATCGACCAGCGAGGCATCAGGATCGGCCCAGAAGAAATCGATGACGTTCGCTCGGGTGGCCGCGACCTCGACACCCTGGCAGATGAACTCGCGATCTTCATCCAGATCGGGCACCAGGAAGTTGACGCCGATGACGCCGTGCGTCTGCCGGCGTGCCTCGTCGAGTTCGTCGGCTAACACAGCCGGAGGCATCCCATTCCACGAGACCATTCCTTGCCCGCCGGCATTGGCGACGGCTGCGGCCAACTCCGGGTTCGCCAGACTCCCCATCCCTGCTTGCTGGATCGGGACCGAGCATCCAACCAGATCTGTAAACGGTGTTCTGAGCATCCCACGCCTCCCATCCTTCTGTCCGCCACAAACGCTAGTGTGCCCACACTCGCAACGTCAACTCGGAGGTGGTTGTTCCTGGGGGACTGGAGGCGCACGACGCGTCGAGATAGGGTAAAGCATCCTACCTCCCTGGAATCCATTATGGTC
>DAINCT010000595.1:0-2710 GCA_036732245.1 Chloroflexota bacterium
CGTCTGCACGACCGGTCTGACGCTGACGTTGCATCCGGGCCTACCGCCCTCCGCACAGCGTGCGGCTCTATCGGTTGCTCGCGATATCCCGCGCGCCCCCGTCTCGGTGTCGGCGCCGCTCTATCCGGGTGCTCGGCCCTTGATCTCATTCGTGGCGTCCGCCATTCCAGAATATCCAGCAGATCCGTACTTGCAAACCGGCGTGGCGGAGTATCGAAACCCCGCCGGTGTCGGCGCCGCTCTATCCGGGTGCTCGGCCCTTGATCTCATTCGTGGCGTCTGCCATTCCAGAATATCCATACTTGCAAACCGGCGTTGCGGAGTATCGAACCCCCGCCGACGTCGAAGCAGTGAAGGCCTGGTATCGCACTGCCTTAGTCGGTTGCGGGTGGCACCGCAACGGGTCGATGGAGACGAACGCGAGTGTGCTCGATTCGGGCATTACATTCGCGTCGAACTCAAATCACAATCTGACGATGGAGATGACCTTCGGAGACACCCCGACTGGTGGTACGTACATCGCTTATGGCGTTGAAGAAATCACCTACCCGACTCGTCCTACTGGTTCGTACTTGCACGGTCCTTTCAGTCAGGTACGCACTGCTCTGCGCCGAGCCGTGATGAAGAAGGGGCAGCCGGTTTGGCACACCGAGCGTAGGGTCGTGACGGCCAGGCCCATCATTGCCCGCTTCGTCCAAACGATCAACGCGATCACGGAATACCACACGGTTTCTGGAATCTGCTCTGGCGGACTGAGTCTGGTCGGTCCAGCCTGGCTGACCTTTGTTCGTTCCGATGGTTCCGTGGTGCATGCCTTCGAGAGCGGTTGGGGCTGGTGCGGCGGGTTGGCGGTGAATGGCTTTCGCTGGCTTATCGATCCCGGCTCCGTATGGAAACTTATCAACGCGGAGACGTAAGCCAGAGCGGTCCGACGACCATGTCATGCGGCGAAACGAGCAGCCGGAAGCTATGCGCCACTCCATCGACGATAAACCGCTGTGGTGGGAGCTGCAGTCGACCACTGGAGCGTGACACCGAGGCGGCAGAGCACTGCTGCGCGGCTCTGCCCTACCTGAGAACTTGCCGATCTCGTAAGGACTTCCATCTCACTGCCTCCTGGCGCGACGCCTCAGGCTTGCGAGCGGTTATGCGGAAGTTCACGGTGTATGAGAAGAAGCTCCCGTTCGCTTGCTTTGCTCGCATTTCCGCCAGAAAGCTATCCGACTCCTCTGCTGTAACGACGGCGGCTTCGACCGCATCGGCCAGCCACTCGTCCAGCAGCCAGTTCGTGAGAGGTGCCTTGCCATCACCGACGGACACCGCCGGCATAACCTCCACTTCCCACCTCAGATCCTTAAGCCACGCAATGAGCTGCCGACCAACCGCGCCGTTAAATTCTCGATCACCTACGAAGCGCATCAACCGGCGCGAGAGGTCGAGATCTGAAGCTTGCATGGCGCGTACATCACAATCCGACTCCCAGACGCAAAGGAGGCCACCAGGGCGGAGGACCCTCACTGATTCGAGGAACGCTCGGTAGGGATCGGACAAAATGACGAAGGTCTCCATGGAGTAGCACCGATCGAAGTAACCATCCGGGAAGGGGAGATCATGTGCGTCGGCCACTTGGAAGGTCACCGGCACCGACCCATCCGCGCGACGTTGCGCCTCGGCGATCATCTGTACGCTAGCGTCTACTGCTACCACACCTTGGATTCCTGGCACTGCATGTGCCACGGCTCGCGCCACAGCTCCGTTTCCACAACCCACCTCGAGGATGCGCTCGCCGGGCTGAGCGTCAATCCACGACAGGGTATTGGGGAAGTTCTCCGGATCGTCATCGGGCCGCAACTGGTTGAGGATGGCGACGTACCGATGGCTACGGTCGCTCAGATCGACGTGTGCCCACCGCCATTTGTAGTCGTGATTCACGGGTGCATTACCTCCAGTCCATTGTCCGTGGTTCGGTATGATTCTGGATTCACCTGTTGTGCCATCATGGTTGCCCCTTTTGCACGTACATCTTCCGCCTAAGCGACGCACAAGGGCGAAGCCGTGAATGTTATGTCCGCGCTCGTTGGAGCGAGACCTACCTTCGGTGTACAACGGCACGGGTCCTGCGACACGAGAGGTATGGCCCGAGATCGAGCGTAGGGCGTCACACCGCATTGTGACCAGCCCGTTCGTTTGGGAAGTAAGTGCCTCCATCGTCGACTGCACTCAGACGCATCCGAACAAGACGTCGCACCGCTTACCCCACGATCGGCCATCCAGGCCGACCGCCGGGAGCATCCCATCTGAAGGAGCACTCATGTCCGAACATACTGAGACGCCGGAACGATCCCAACCAGATGAATCGACCACAGCCGACCGTCTTGACGGACTGAAGTATCGCAATATCGGTCCCCATCGAGGTGGCCGGGTGGTTGCCGTGGCCGGTCACCCGCACGATCCCATGGTCTTCTACTTTGGCGCGTGCGCCGGTGGGATCTGGAAAACAGTCGACGGTGGGACCTTCTGGGAGTGTGTCTCCGACGGTTTCCTCAACACCGCCGCCGTGGGCGCCATCGCCGTCTCCGAGTCGGATTCCAATGTGCTGTATGCCGGCACCGGCGAGACCACGATTCGCGGCGACGTGTCCCACGGCGATGGTGTATACAAATCCACCGATGCCGGTAAGACCTGGACCAATGTGGGACTGGCCGCGACG
>DAINCT010000596.1:0-2696 GCA_036732245.1 Chloroflexota bacterium
CCGTCGACGAAGCGGCAGTACTCGATAATCTTCGCAAGATAATCGACCCCGACCTCCACCGCGACATCGTCTCATTGGGGATGATCAAGGACCTTACCATCAATCCGGGCGATGGCGGCGCACGCGTGAGCTTCACGTTCGAACTCACTACCCCGGCCTGTCCGGTGCGAGACCAGTTCAAGAAGCAGGCGGAAGCCGCGACCCTCGACATACCGGGGGTAGCCATGGTCGATGTGAAGATGTCGGCCAACGTGCGTGCCAGTGGACCGGCCAGCGGTGCCGGACAGATCCAACTTCCCGGTGTAAAGAACGTAATCGCGGTGGGAAGCGGCAAGGGTGGGGTGGGCAAGTCGACCGTGGCAGCCAACCTGGCGGTCGCGCTCGCGCAATCGGGTGCTCGCGTCGGACTGCTGGACGCCGACATGTACGGACCAAGCGTCCCGGCTCTCATGGGAATCCGGGCCCAGCCTCGAGTGGACGGTAAGACGCTCATCCCGAACGAAGCGCACGGCGTCAAATTGATGTCGATCGGGTTTTTGACCGACGATGAAAAGCCGGTGATCTGGCGTGGTCCCATGGTGGGCCAGGCGATCAAGCAGCTCCTGGGCGATGTACGCTGGGGCGAGCTCGATTACCTGCTGGTGGATCTTCCGCCCGGTACGGGCGACGCACCTCTCACGCTGATTCAGTCGATTCCTCTAAGCGGAGTGGTGGTTGTAACCACCCCTCAGGACGTGGCGCTCGGCATCGCCACCAAGGCGCTGCAGATGTTCCGGAACCTGCGTGTGCCAATCCTGGGAATCGTGGAGAACATGAGCGGTTTTCATTGCCCGAACTGCGGGCACGAGACCAACATCTTCAGCCTCGGTGGCGGGAAGAGCGCAGCAGAGGCCAATAAGGTGCCATTCCTGGGCGGTATACCGCTGGACGAAGCGATTCGCGTCAGTGGCGATGAGGGTCGGCCCGTGCCGGCCGGTGAGCCTGGATCCGAGCATAGCGCGCCGTTCGAGACCATCGCGCGTAATCTGGCCGCACAGGTCAGTATTCAGAGCCGGCGGGCGATTCCGCTCGTCGTCAAGTAGGTATGGCGCCGGTCGCGATCGACGAGGTATACGCGGCGCGCGAGCGCATTCACGGAGTGGCCGTGCTGACGCCTCTGGTCGAGACGGTCGGCCTCGAGATACCGGCCGGAAACGAATTGCGTCTCAAAACAGAGAATTTCCAGCGCACCTGGTCTTTCAAGCTCCGAGGAGCGTATAACGCGGTCTCCAGTCTATCGGTGGAAGAGAGATCGCGAGGTGTCATCACCTACTCCTCAGGAAATCACGGCCAGGCGGTCGCCTGCGCCGCATCACTCCTCGGCATCAAGGCCGTCATCGTGATGCCGGAGGATGCCATCCCGATCAAAGTTGAGATGACTCGGAGGTACGGCGCCGAGGTGGTATTCGCCGGTCACACCTCCCTTGACCGGCAGCAGCGAGCGATGGAGCTGATCGAAGAACACGGGTACGTTGTGATCCCGCCGTTCGATGACCGGCGGATTATCGCGGGCCAGGGCACGGCTGGGCTCGAAATCGTGGAGCAATGGCCCGAGGTTGAGGCAGTCGTGGTGCCGGTGGGTGGCGGCGGTCTGCTGTCCGGCGTGGCCACGGCGGTGAAAGCACTGCGACCGGGCGTGCGCGTGATCGGCGTGGAACCCGATGGGGCGGCAGACGCTCGGGACTCATGGACCGGCGGCTCGATTACGACCTGGGACTCGGTCGATACGGTGGCCGACGGGCTGCGCACCAGCCGGGTGGGCGAGTTGAACTTTGCGACGATGCGCGAGCTGGTGGACGACATCGTGACGGTGAGTGATCTGGAGATTCTGACTGCAGTGCGCACCCTCGTGAACGGGGCGAAACTGGTGGCCGAACCGTCAGGCGCAGTGGCTCCTGCCGCCGTGCTGACGGGAAAAACCGGATTGCGAAACACCCGTGTAGTCGCGATCATCAGCGGCGGGAAAATCGATCCGGACCCTTTGAGGAGTTGCCTGGAGCCGGACTCGTTTCCTGAGGACGTCGCCGCGCCCGGATAATGAACCGCGGCACAGTAGGCATCATTCTGGCGGGCGGACAAAGCCGCCGTATGGGTACCGACAAGGCGCTGCTCGAAATCGACGGCGAGACGTTGCTGGCGCGTACGACGCGAGTCGTCGCAACCGTCGTGCCAGAGGTCCTGATCGTCGGTCGAACCTCACTTCCGCCGGAACTGACGGGCACACCGGCGGTCCTGGATGCATATGGCGAGGCAGGTCCACTCGGAGGCATTGCAACCGGGTTGGCGCATTCAGGAGCGGAGCGAGTATTGGTCGTCGCGTGCGACCTACCGTATTTGCAGGTAGAAGTGCTGCGATTCTTGGTCTCGCCTGCGTTCGGGTACGACGCCGTAGTCCCTGTCCTGTCGGATAGGGCCGAGGAAGCACCGTCGTCAGGCGGGACCGTGAGGCGCATGGGCGAGCAGGCGACGATCAAGCGGGGCGCGGGAGGGCAGGCTCGGGGGCCTGCTCCTACGACCGGCACCGCAGGCACGGACCCGACCTTCACAGAGGTCACGGGGAGCCGGCCCGCCAGACATCAAGGGCATGAAGCACCGTCGGTGCTTGCTCGGCCTCATCCGACTTGTGCGGTGTACGGGCAAAGCTGTTTGCCGGTCAT
>DAINCT010000597.1:0-2685 GCA_036732245.1 Chloroflexota bacterium
CCTATCCGACTTGCTGCGTTTTTCCGGCGGGATCGAGGTCAGCGAGAGCCTCGGTCATTCGCTCGTCAATGATCTGGCAATCGGCCCGTTCGGAGAGGTCGAGCGGACCTATGCACTCACCGCGGTGCAGCGAGGCGTATATACGCTGGGTCCGGCCGAAATTGAGACGGGCGATCTCTTTGGTGTGTTCAGGCACAAGGCCAATCTTGGCGAGCGCCTGGAGGTAATCGTCTACCCAAGAATATTCCGACCTGAAGAGATCGGTCTGCCCTTCCGCGAATCGCTCGGAGAGGTAGTCGCACGCCGCTCCTTATATGACGATCCCACCTTGATTGCGGGAAGTCGAGAGTACCGGAGAGGCGATCCGCTGCGCCGCGTGCATTGGAAGGCAACGGCCCGTACCGGCGAGCTCCAGGTACGGTTCAACGATCCCAGCACGACTGCCAAATTGATGATCGTGTTGAATCTGAATACTTTTCAGCATGTCTGGCAGGGAGTCGAGCTGGAGCGGATGGAGTCGAGCATCGACGTCGCGGCCTCGCTCGCGCTCTGGGCACTCCAGAAGCGGTTTGTGGTTGGACTTCGTTCGAACGGAGTCGTGGCCGGGGCGGAAGAAACCCCGCGCATCGCGCCCAGCGCGCATCCGAAGCAGGAAACGCACCTGCTGGAGCATCTAGCCCGCCTCTCCTTCTCCGGCCGCTACTCACCGGAAGAGATCCTGCACGATGAGACGCGGCGCCTGGCGGAAGGCAGCAGCCTGATTTTCGTCACACCGGTGATTACGCCGCCCCTGATCGCGCTGCTCACATCCCGCCGCCTGGTGGGGCGCGTTTCGGTGGTTTATTGTGGGCGATTCGCCGCCCCCGTGGTGCGCGGTGTACCGATTCATCTCGTCGCTCCCCCCTCGGTGGCAACCCGTGCCGTCTCGTAGGACCTCGATACTCTTCGTTCTGCTCCTGCTTATGGAGCTCCTGCCTGGTTTCGTGCTGCTGGTCGGCACGAGTCTGTTGGAAGCCACCACCTGGGGCTATGGGCTCTTCTGGCTGCTGCTGGCGGTGGGACTCGGCGGCGCGGCCTCCGGTCTCATCGTGTCCGAGCGGCCGTGGCGGGACCGGCGCCATCGCGCCACCGCGGTAATCGCCGGTGCGGTACTCGCCGGGACGCCGTCCATCTTCATCGCCAACGGCGTGGTCACCTTCCTGGCGTCGTTCATATTGTTGGGCGTCGCCTTCTGGCGGGGTCTCGTGGTGACGTTGGAGCAGCCGGATTTCGACGAGACACAACGTCGCCTGGCTCTCGGTTTCGGAGTCCTGTTTTTCGGAATCCTGTGGGTGATCGCGCGCGGCATCATCGGCCAACGTTTGATCTGGCAGATGTTGGCGGCGGCCGGCATCGCGTTTATCGTGGTGTCGATGCTGGCCCTGGTCACGGCCCGACTGGCGCAGGTCCGTGAACCGGGTGCGGGTGGCGCCATCGCACTGGCGGTGTTGGTCGAACTGGGCATGCTTTTGTTGCTGAGCGTGCTCGCTCTGCAACTCTTCGCGCTCGATCTCGCCGGCCTGATAGGGCACTTTATACAACCGTTCCTTGATGGACTCGGCGCCCATCTCTACAGCTTGGTCGGCTACATCGCAGACCCCATCGATCGTTTCCTTCAATTGATCCGACCTCATGGCAAGCCGGCTACTAACCAGACAACGCCCGTACAAACGGGCAGCGAAGCCTACGGGAAACGGCCCAAATACCATCCCCCGCTCCGCAGTCCGTTCGTGGCCATCGCCGCCCTGCTCGTCGTGGCCGCCATGGCAGCAGGTATCGGGTACGGCATCTGGCGGGCCGTCCCTCGCAGGCAACCGCGCCCCACTGTCACGCGGGCGTTCGTGGAAGAACGGCGTTCATCGCTCTCGATGTCATCTGTCTGGCACGGCCTGATCGTTTTCCTGCACGCGCTGTTTCGCCGTGGATCGCGCGGCACCGCCCACGCGCTGTCAGCCGGACGACGACGCGTCTGGGGCCCGGAGTACCCGGCAGACCCAGTGCGGCGCACGTATGCGCAGCTGCTACGTCGTTCCGAGGCCGCTGGGCTGCATATGCCTTCAACGTCGACACCGCTTGAGTTTCGGGCAACACTCGCCGAACGCTGGCCACAAGCCGGAGCTGAGGTCGAATTCGTGACAGCGGCCTATGTCCGCCGGCGCTATGGAGACCTGGCCCCGGAGCCGGACGAGACGGCATCACTGGCCGCCGCCTGGCAGCGCCTGCGGCATATCATCAGAGGGCCGGGTCGCGTGGCGTCACGGTTGGAGCGAAGCCGCGCATCCCTGGCAGCCGCCATGCAAGTCCCGGAGCACGAACGACCCCAGGGCCCATATGCACGCGACCAACGAGCCATGCGCTGGACCCAGGACGAGCGGGCACAGTGGCGACCAACCGGCATCACCCTGCTGGTGCTGAGCTTTGGACTGCCCGTGCTGGTGATCCTCGCGTTTCTCATGATCCTATTAGTGGCCGGCGGGCGGCTGGGGTAGGGGATCGATGCTCCTCAAGGCAGCTCGACGTGCAGGTGTTGGAGCCACTCGCCGCTCTGCATGTTGATGTGCCAGTCCATGCCGTTGATCCGCATGGGCTGTGCTGCCAGGCCTACCCTGGCGTCGGTCACGGTCACCACGTCCATTAGCTCGTGAG
>DAINCT010000598.1:0-2675 GCA_036732245.1 Chloroflexota bacterium
GGTCTCCCCTATACGGGTACTCATGGAACGTTCGAGCTGCTGCGAGCACGCCGGCGATGGAGCGACCGGCCTACAACCGACTCGATTTTTTCGAATCCGGCTACAGGGCCTCGAGCAGGGACGGGAGCCCAGACAGGCTGTCGAGGGTGCTGATGCGTTCCCGCGGTGCTCCGTTGAGATCCGCTCGCTCGTGCGCCCAGGTGAGGCGGTATGGGACATACACGGCCCGAGCGCCGAGGGCCACCACCGGCAGGATGTCGGACTTGATCGAATTCCCGACCATCATGAATTCGTCGGCGTTGATGCCGGCGTCCGTCAGAATGCGTCGATACGTCGGCTCATCCTTCTCCGATACGATCTCGACGCGCCAGAACAGATCGGCGAGGCCCGAGCGGGCGAGTTTACTTTCCTGGTCGAATAGGTCGCCCTTAGTTATCACCATGAGCCGGTAGCGTGAGCGGAGCGCTTCCACCGTCTCGCGCACTCCCTCCAGCGGCTCAACCGGGTGATGAAGCATGGCTTTTCCGGCATCGATGATGTTTTGAATCTCGTCCGCCTGGATGCGACCGTTGGACACCTCGATGGCGGTTTCGATCATCGATAAGGTGAATCCCTTGACGCCGTAGCCAAAGAGGCGAAGGTTCCGGGTCTCAGTGGCGAACAACCGTTCGTCGAGCTGCTCGGACTGGTAGGGGCGCATCAGCGACCGAAACCGCTCCTGCGTCACCGAAAAGATGGATTCGTTGTGCCAGAGGGTATCGTCGCCGTCGAAGGCGATGACTGTGATCATGGGACCTGAACATACCTTATATAGGTATGCACGCGTAAAGGGAGGGCGTGCTTCGCTCGCCCTACGATCTGCTCGCTCGTTTGAGAATGACCGGAGGTACGGTGGGCAGCCCGTTTAAAAGACCGGACTGCCCACCTGCGGGTCTATCGACTATCTGTCTGAGCGAACGCTGCCGTCAGCGCGGACGCGGCTCCGCGGTCGGTGATAGAACCGACCACCAGCAGAATCGTATTTTTCCACGGGTCCTGCAGAGCGATAGTGTCGCCGGACCGGGTATACGGGATGCGAGCCTCCTCGAGGCGAGACACAACCTCGTGTCGTGCCTCCTCGGAGGGAAGGACGACGGTGAAAAAGCGCAGTCCGGCCGTGCCCGCCGGTGCGGACGGCGCGTCTTTGCTGTGCCAGATGTTCATGCCGATGTGGTGATGATAGCCACCGGCCGAGATGAAAAGCGCACTCGGCATGCGGAAGATGATATCGAACCCGAGAACCCCATGATAGAAAGCCTCGGCCTGGTCGATGTTCCCCACCTGCAAGTGCATGTGCCCCAGTTTGGTGCCCGCCGGGAGCCCGGTCCACGGTTGCCCGGTGCGATCGCCCTCAGACAGTAAGCCCCGGATGTCTACCGGGTTCGAGGCCATCTGGACCTGTCCATTGACCCGAACCCACGCGTCGCGTGGCCGGTCCTGATAGATCTCGATACCATTGCCATCCGGATCGGAGAGGTAGAGGGCCTCGCTGACCAGATGGTCACCCTGTCCCGGGAGCGGGTAGCCCAGATCAAGCCAGTGACGCAGCCAACGTCCCAGGTCCGCTCGGGTCGGCATGAGAATGGCGAAGTGGTACAGGCCGGTGTAGCCGTACCGATCGTTCGGCCAGGGTGCCGCGCCCGCATGTTCCGTCAGGAGCAGCAGCGGAGTTCCAGCCGCGCCAAGCGTGGCCTCGGATGCATCCTGCTGCAAGACCTCGAAGCCGAGCGCGTCTGCATAGTAGGCGATCGAGCGCTGCAAGTCGGCAACGGTAAGTGAGAGTAACCCTACCTCAGTAGCCGGGTGAATCGAGGTGGTCTGAGTGGGCTGTGATTGAATCGTCATGGCAAATCTCCAATTGAACTACGCGTTTGATTTATCTTACCAGGAAGTAGTTGACTTGTCAAGTAAATATGCGGTAGAGTGTGGATATGGAGACACTGCGACGTATCGACGATCCCCGTATCACCTTCTTTGGGCGTCTCTTCGAGGCTCATGCCAAGTTGACGCATGTGCTGAACGCCGAGCTGGAAACGGCGGTAGGCATACCTCTGTCGTGGTATGGCGTGCTGCTGCTGGTCGGGCGGAGCCCTGAAGGGGTCAGGCCGATCGGCGAGCTCATCAACGCCACCGCCTTCACCAGCGGAGGCGTGACGCGGCTGGTGGATCGCATGGAACGGGCCGGATACGTGGAACGACGCCCCTGTCCCTCAGACCGGCGGGTGCAATTCGTCGGTTTGACGGATGCCGGTCGAGAGATGCTCGATCGCGCCACCGAGGTGCACCTGCGGGGCATACAGGAGCACATGATCGAGAAGCTCCAGCCGGATGAAGTGGCCATCATGGACACGCTCCTGGCCAGGCTGGTGCAGGCGGCCGACTAGGCCCCCGTCGGTCGGCATCTCGTGCGACGACGGTTGCCCGGGCGGCTGAATGACAGCCATTGAAATGCCTGACATCCGTGTGCCTCATCGATGGCGTACCATGACCCGTGCCGGCGGTTGCGCGTCTCGGTCGCCGGACACCACACGCGAGGTGCTTCGTTGCCTACCGATAACTCGCTGAACGATCGCCGGCTCCGCAACTGGTGCCAGACTCCCCAGACCCGAATCCCCGATCCCGCGGCTGCCGCAAGC
>DAINCT010000599.1:0-2672 GCA_036732245.1 Chloroflexota bacterium
CATGCCGTATCGCTCACGCACCTGCTCCATGAGGTCGTACGTTTCGGGGTGCATGCGACCGCTATCGACCGTGAACACTCGGACCTTGGGATCGATCTGCCAGGCCATGTCCAGGATGGCCATGCCATCGGTTTGAAAGCTGGTGCAGATTGCGAGCCGGTCACCGAATCGCTCCATGCCCCAGCGCAGGACCTCCTGCGGCTCCTGATCGTCCAGTTCCAGGGCGATTTCACCCACTTCCCACTCGTCGAGATAGTCGTCTACGTCATATATCGCCATCAGCGCATCACTCCGTTTCGGCCTCCACCGGTCCACCACGGCTCCGTTTTGCCGCCAACTCGGCGACCACCTCATCCAGCGGGCGATTGCCGGCGGTGGCGATCAGCTCCTCATCGGTGCGTCGATCCGCAAAGTTCTTGAAAGACTCTTCCGGCAGGCGCTCCTGGAGATAGGATCCGACCAGGCGTTCGACGAAGAACTTGGCTTCCGTTTGCGGGACGCGTCGCACGATAGGTCGGCCGATTGCCGCCTCCTCGCCGAGTGTCCCGCGCAGGTAGATCTCGTACGCCTCGATCTTTCCCAGAGAGGCGCCGGTACTGTCGCGCTGTCGAAGAGTACTGCCCTGCAAGCCGATGTCGGCCACCCAGTGTTGGGCGCAGGAGTGTGGGCAGCCGTCGACGTTGACCACGATCCCCTCGGCCTCGTGACCGAAGGTAGTCTCCAGGTGCTGCACGATCTCGTCGAGCTTGGACTTCGTCTCCGCCACCGCGAAGTTACAGAGCGGGGAACCGGTGCATCCCAGCGAGGAGCCGCGCAGTCGATTGACTTCCAGAGGGAAGCCGGCCTCTCCGACCTCACGCACGACCCGTTCCACCTCGGCGTCGGGGACATTGGCCACGATAAAGTTCTGTTCACGGGTGAGCCGCACGTCGCCGTCCACGGATGCCGCGATATCGGCGATCCGCACCATTTGCTCTCCGTTGATGCGGCCCAGGTAGGCGGGAAAGCCGATGTAGTTCAGCCCTTCCTGCTGCTGCGCGTGAATGCCGAGATGATCGGTATCGCCGATTCTGCGGGGCGGTTCGGGCAGATCTTCCAGCGGTCGCCCCAACATGCGCTCCACCTCGGCTCGCATCCCTTCGGCGCCGTAGTCATCGACCATGAATTTCAGTCGAGCTTTGGCGCGTGAGACCCGGTACTTCAAGTTGGTACGCCAGGCATCGAGGATGGCTCGCAACACCTGAAGCGCCTCGTCTTCCGGGACAAAGACGTTCAGATGCTGGGAAATCCGTGGAGAAGAGGCTAGCCCGCCTCCGACTCGTACGGCGTACCCCTGCCGTCCATCCTTTTCGGTTCCGACTAGCGCGATGCAGTTGATGGCCGGGGCATTGCAATGGTAGGCGCAGGTGCTGATGGTGATCTTGTGCTTGCGTGGGAGGTCGGAGTAGTCGGGATGGCCCTGAAAGAACCCAACCGCTTCGTGAATGAGGGGCGTGGCATCGAATGCCTCATCCGGATCGATGCCCGCTACCGGGCACCCGGTAATGTTCCGTACACAGTCGCCACACGCGCCCTGACTGGTGAGGCCGGCACCGCTCAGGGTTGAGAAGATGTCGGGCAGGTGCTTGAGTTCGACCCAGTGGAGCTGGATGTTCTGACGGGTCGTCAATTCACCGTCATTCCGGCCGTAGCGCAGCGAGAGCTGGCCGATGGTCCGAAGTTGCGTGGGTGAGAGGATACCGCTCGGGACCTTGACTCGCATCATGAAGGTGCCGATTTTGGGCTTGTCGTGATAGAGCCCGTACCACTGGAAGCGGACCATGTCCTCTTCTGAGATGTCCTCGTAGCCCCGAGCTATGAGTTCCGGAAGTTCGTCCACCACGGCAAACGGACGTTTCTCCCGTTTGAGTCGTTCAATGGAGTTGCGTTTGAGCACCAGCTCAATGGTTGGTGCGTCGGGCATGGGTGGTCCTTTCTATGTGGGGCAGGAGTTCAAGAGGTTGTTCATTCATCGGAGTACGGATCGAGTGGGAACACGCCGGGGACGGAGCCCCGGCCTACATGAGGTCGAAGCACGGATCGGCGTTGGGGACAGAGCCCCGGCCTACGTCGACCGGCCCGAGGCGGCAACGTAGCTCGGCGCTCCGTCGCCGAGGCAGCGCATACCCCATCGCAGCAGTCGTTGGTCGACACGGACTCTGGGATGAGGGCATTTAAACCGCCTCCGCCAGGGAGAGCAATTCGGAGGCGGCGATCGTTTGCGGGAAGCGGGCGACCTCGCCCACGACGATGATGGCGGGAGAACGGAGGCCGGCTTCACGGACGGCCTCCGGCAAAGCAGAAAGCGAGGTGTACACCGATCGCTGCTGCGGGAGGGTGCCGGCGGAGATTGCCGCGGCCGGCGTGTCGGCCGATCGACCTTCCTCCTCGAGTCGCCGGCAGATCGACCACACGCGTTCCAGTCCCATCAGGATGACAAGCGTGCCGGGAGCGCGCGCTGCCCATGCCCAGTCGATCGTGGACTCGAACTTTTCGGGGTCTTCGTGACCTGTGATAACCGTCAAACTGGAAGCCAGACGTCGATGCGTCACAGGAATGCCGGCGGCTGCAGGTACGGCCAGCGCGGAGGATATGCCGGGGACGACCTCATACGGGATGCCGGCGGCCGCCAG
>DAINCT010000600.1:0-2654 GCA_036732245.1 Chloroflexota bacterium
CATTGGTGCCTTGCCACGAGGCTGCCGTGCAATCGACGGTCAAGACAGGATGGAGCGGATCGCTCCGCGACGAAAAGGGGAGGATTGGAGCGGCTGGCCGGACACCCGCCGCGCAAAGCCGGCCCGGCAAAACGCGAAAGGGGCTGGCCCAGTGGCCAACCCCCGTGCAGTTTCGACGCGAGCGGGGTTAAGCATCCCACCGTGACGGGTCAAGTTAACGGCACTTTCGGCTTCCTCCTCTAACCGTGCAGGTCGGAGTCGGCGTCGCCGTGGGCGTAGTTGTCGAGGTCGGCGTGCTCGTGGGTGTTCCCGGTGTAGGAGTACTGGTGGGCGTTGCCGTATTTGCGGGCGTATTCGTTGGAGTCGAGGTCGGTGTGATGGTCGGCGTGTTCGTTGGTGTGCTTGTCGGTCCAACCGCGCCGCTGCAACCGGGGAACGCAAAGCTGCCGATGCCGGTGTGCCAGTCGGAGCCACTCGCCAGGTAGTACTCGTTCACGTACCAGAAGGTGCAATCATTCGTCGGGTCGACGACGAGTGACGTGTAATCGCCCCAGCGATTCGAGTTGGTTTGAGACCCCTGCCCGGCGAACATCGTCCCCTCGGTCTCCAAGGTGCCGAGCGTGTCGGTCGGCACACGTCCGGCGTATCGAATCGACGGATAGGTCGACCCACTCGAGGCGCTGTAGCCGATCGCAAGATCGCCTGCCCCGTCCATAGCCTCGCTTCCAGCCCACCGGTTGTCCGTGCCCGGGGCGAAGGTGCCCTGTTGATAGGCCGACGCGGCTCCCCCGCTAATGCGGATCTCGTACCAGCGGACGCCGGCGCGTCCGCTTCCCGCGTCCACCGTGTGGTTTACGAGCAGCGTCTCGTGGTCGGCAAAATTCCGGTAGGCGAGACGGTACATGAGTCGGTCGGTGATCCCATCCAGTTTCTGGGACGTGCCGGGCTGCGGGACACAGTTCTGCGTGGTCGAGCAGAGCTGTGTCCACGCCTGAGTGGTGATGCTTGCGAACGTCGTAAAGGTGCTGTTCGCCGAGTTGCTCCAGTCGACGTGGAAGCGGTACAGCTTCAACGGACTGCCGTCCTCGATGAAGTACTCCGCTTGCCCAGTCGGCGGCTGCGCCGATCCATCCGGATCGGCCGGCAGCATCGCATTATTGCTGCTCGTGAATCCCGTGTAGCTCTGCCAGCGCACGGTCGTGGCACCGCTGATCAAGTCGTCTCGGTTGAACGAGAAGGCGCGGGGCCCTTGAAACTTCCAGCTCAGGCAGCTCCCGAAGAACGAGGTGGTGCACGAGAACATATTGGCGGTCATGTAGTACCCGTCCGACCAGACGGATAGCTTCGGGTAGTCAGGCAGAAGGTTCTGGCTGAGTGGGAAGAAGTATTCGTTGTAGCTGCCCGTTGGGTCCGAACTCGTGGATACCGCAACGCATTCCCCGTATCCGTAGGTGGAGGCATTGGAATACTCAACCTGACTGAGCAGCCAGCGCTGAGCCGCAGCATCGTAGAGCACGACCGGATCGCCGTCGCGTACGGCACAGGCCGGGTTCGTACCAGTCATATTGAACACGTAATCGAGCCCGGCCGGTCCCCACACGCTTTTGCCCGACTTGTCCCACATCTCGACCGCCGTATTCACCGCCTCAACGACATTGTTTGGACCGACGGCGATATTCGGATCTCCGGGGTCGCAGTTGCAGACGGCGCTATTGTTCTGAGCGTCCCAGCTCGAGCCACTGCTCGGCGTGCTGATGCCCGTCCCGCTCGCAGGAGATCCGGTCGTCAGGGTCCGCTGCACCACCGGATCGGCTCCGTCCTGGTGGCCGGTGATCGGAATCGGCGGAACCTCTAGGTCACGTCGCGGCGGTATCGTCGTGGGAGGGCCCGGGTGGAGGCTGCGAAGCGGGGGCGTCACGGCGTGAAAGGTGGATTGTCCTGTCTCGATCCCATTGGACCCTGGTCCCGCGGCGGTCACCGTGGCCGGGGCAGCGGGCGATATCCCGGTCCCCAGCACGCCTGCCAGCACAAACGCAATGGCAACGACGACATTCCAGGCACGAGGTCTCATGAGCTTCCTCCCTCGTCCGTCTATCCCCCTGGAGCACCCCGGTGGCACGGCACGAGGGATGACCGGTTACAGGAAGTCTAACCGGAGTAGGTGCAATTGTCAAGTGGAGCAAGAATAGTGGAGCAAGAATAGTTCACTCGGATCCAAGGAGAATCTCCGCGACATGCAGGCGAATTTGGGCCTCGCTCACTGCTGCTGAGTCGGTGATCAGCTGCCGTCGGAGGATGCACTTGGGCGCGGTAGGATGAGGCGCGTTCCGTGCGGGTACGGCTCGGTCAACCGGGGCGTATTGTCCAGAAATCGGGTCCCAGGAGGTCGTGGGGGAGGCGGTGCTCGTCTGGGGTGTCCGGATCGAACGCGGTGTTTGTGAAGTAGATAATCGAGGCGTGTGAGTTGCTGAGGTTGGCGACACCGTGCGCGACGCCTCGGGGGATGAGAAGCAGGCGACCTTTGCCGGCGCCGAGGACGAGGCGCAGTTGGCAACGGTAGGTCGAAGAGCTTTCGCGCACGTCGAGGAGGCCGACCAGGAGGCGATGGGCCGGCGGCACGAACCATAGGTCGTCCTGACGGCGGTGGAGATGGA
>DAINCT010000601.1:0-2649 GCA_036732245.1 Chloroflexota bacterium
AGAGCGAGGCGAATCTGGCGGCTGATCGAGCGTCGCCCTGCAGTCGGTCTACCATAGGCACAGCGTCAGGCCGCGGAAGAAGGGCAGATCGACCGAAACAATGGTATGCTTCAGGACGTTGGATGGCGTGAAGAGCCCCCTACTTGCATAGACCTAAAGTTCCACGCCGGACCATCAAGGATTCAATCTTTGCGCATCGCCTTCATGGGAACTCGTGGTGTACCTGCGAGCTACAGCGGATTCGAGACGTTTGTCGAACAGCTCGGAGCCAGGCTCGCGGAACGCGGCCACGATGTGACGGTGTATTCGCGCCGGCATCATTCGAGCGAGACTAAACGAAGCTATCGCGGCATGAAACTCGTGCACGTCGGCGGGATCGCAACCAAACACCTCGACACAATTTCACACACGTTCGTTTCCTGTCTGCACTCCCTCTTTCGACCTTACGATGTGGTCGTCATGTGCATTTCCGGCAACAGCCCGCTGGCCTTCATTCCGCGACTCCGCGGTGCAAAGGTCATTCTCAACGTCGACGGCTCCGACTGGCGTCGCAAGAAGTGGGGGAAAATCGCCCGAACGTATATCAAGGTGTCCGAATGGTTTTCTATTCGCCTTCCGAATGCGACCGTGACCGACAGCAAGGTAATGCAAAAGTATTACCGCGAGCGGTTTGGTGCGGAAACAGAATGTATCTGTTATGGCGCCGATATGCCTCCCCCGGCGAAGACGGGCACGCTGAAGGAACTTAACATCCAGCCCCACGGTTATCTTCTCTTGGTAGGACGCCTCGTCCCAGAGAACTGCATTCACCACCTCGTGGACGCGTTCGAGCTGCTTCATCCCGATTTTCAATGCGTGATCGTGGGCGATGCGCCATATCAGAAAGGGTACATCGCCGATCTCAAGCGACGCGGCCCGCACGTCATCTTTACCGGGTATCTCTTTGGAGATAGCTACCGGGAGTTGATGCAAAACGCGTACGCCGTCGTCTTGTGCACGGAAGTTGGAGGCACGCATCCCGTGCTGGTCGAGGCCATGGCAAGTGGTAACTGCGTGGTGGTGAACGATACCCCCGCCAATCTCGAAGTCATCGGCGATGCCGGTATACCGTATCCGGGCCGCCTGGGGGCATCCGGTCTCCTTCCGGTATTGGAGGAGCTTCTTCAGGACGAATCGCGCGTTGAACGGTATCGTGGGTTGGCGCGCGTCCGCATGCAAAACGAATACTCGTGGAAGGCCGTTACAACCCAATACGAAACTCTTTTTGCGCGGCTAACCTCCATCAACGTGTCAAAAGAAACGGCCCCCAGTCACCTCGGCTGACTTCGCAATGGTTCGGCGCTTTAGCCCACTGATTCTAGGGCTCCAATTTTTGCTCGACATTGTCCTCACTTTGTTGAGCGTCAAGATCGCCGAGCAACTTCGCCTGCACATCGTCACCGGACTGGAGCGACGCGAGGAATTTGTGGCGGTGCAGCCCTGGGTATATCTCCTCGTACTGGGCCTCTGGGTGTGTTTCTTCCTCTTGTTTGGTTCGTTCCGTTCTGCCCGTGGCACATCGTTACTCGTCGACCTGAGTACCCTCTGGTTGTCCATTACAACGTCGATGCTCGTTCTTGCCAGCGTCTTTTACTTGCTTGCTCTCGTGCCTCCCGATGCGCCTTCGCGCTTATTTTATTTCTACTTTTACCTCACCGATCTGCTGGTGCTCGGATTGTGGCGATTATTGCTCTTCAGGGCGGTAGGGATGGTGCGCCGCAAAGGGAGACATCTTCGCCAGGTACTGCTGGTCGGAGGGGGCGTCAACGCGCGCCATGTCGCAGTGCGACTCCAGGGTCGAGAACCGGCGGGTGTCGCGCTCGTGGGCTATGTGGGTCCCCAAGATGGAGCACTGCTACCTAAAGTTGCGTACCTCGGGGAACTCGAGTCTGTGGTGGACGTGGTTCACCAGCACGACATTGACGAGGTGATTATTGCTCTTCCCGCTAGCGATCACCTGCAGGCACTGCGGATGAATGCGCAATTGCAGGAGACCGGTATCAACGTCCGCATGCTGCCGGACCTGTTCGAGATGATGGCAATGCGGGCACGGGTCGAGGACTTTTATGGGCTGCCGCTCATCAACATTAGTGAGTCGAGTATGAATCTGGTTCAGGCCAGCATCAAGCGAGCCTTCGATGTCACGCTCGCGGGTTTCCTCGGCGCGCTGCTCTCTCCGCTCTTGATTGCACTTGCCGCATGGATCAAAATTGGCTCCCCTGGGCCGATCCTCATCCACCAACGACGGGTGGGTGCCGGCGGAAGAGTATTCCGCATGCACAAGTTTCGAACAATGTCGTGGCAACCCGACGAAATCGACGCGGCGTTCGAGAAACGGGCGGACGACCCCCGCGTGACACGGGCGGGCCGCGTGCTGCGGCGCACGAGTATGGATGAACTGCCCCAACTTTGGAACGTGTTGGTGGGCGAGATGAGTCTGGTCGGTCCTCGACCGGAGCTTCCGATTATCGTGGAGTCGTACGAGCCGTGGCAGCGCAAGCGGTTCATGGTACCGCCCGGCATGACAGGATGGTGGCAGATCAACGGGCGCAGTGAGCAGTCAATGCACCTCAATACCGAGGCTGATCTCTTCTACATCCAGAATTATTC
>DAINCT010000602.1:0-2338 GCA_036732245.1 Chloroflexota bacterium
TCAAATCGAGCCGGAGTAGGTAGCGAGGCGATGGTCACGGGATTGAAAGTCAGACCGTCGGGTGAACTCCGATACAGCCGGTCGCAGCTCACCACGCCGCAGCTCACCATAATTGGATGCCCCGTGGGATCGACCGTAAGTCCGGGCAAGGCAGGAAAGATTGCACTGCTCGATCCAACGTTCCATCTGCCGAGTGACACACCGGACGCAGTAAATTTTGCGACCTGAGCGCCATCGCGTTCGGTCACGTAGATATCGCTCCGCCTGTCGATTGCCAGCGCGAACGGACCGTTAAAGTTAAGTGGGTTAGATGGTGGACTCCACGAATTGAGCGCTCGGCCGGTTGGTGAGAACGTCTGAATGCGATAGTTTCCGTAGTCCACAACGTAGACGCGATCCGAAGGGCTGACCGCGACATCAGTGGGAATGCAGAACTGGCCGGGTTGTGATCCGCACTCGTGTCCCCATACGCTCAGCACCTTTCCCGATGGAGACAGCTTTTGAACGCGGTTGTTACCATAGTCCGTTACATAAATATTGCCGTGGGAATCGAGCGCGATACCCATCGGTAAGTCGAAGTGGCCCGGCGCGGTGCCAAACGATCCCCAGACTGCCAGGACCTTTCCCGAAGGCGAGAACTTTTGCACGCGATCGTTGCCGTAGTCGGCGACGTACACATTGTCGTGAGGATCGACCACGACACCGGCGGGCTGGTTGAGCTCTCCGCGACGCGACCCGAAGCGTCCCCAGCGCGCAAGTACCTGGCCGGATGGGGAAAGCTTCACGATGTCGACGTGGACCGTCGGGATATTGCCGACATAGAGGCCGCTGCCTTCCGTCACATAGATATTGCCGTGGCGGTCTACGGCGGTCCTCAAAGCGTTGGAGAGGTGCACGACCGAGTTCGTGCGGGGAGAGCGTGCCAGGCCCCAGACCCGGAATCTGCCGCCGGAAGCCGAATCCACGTTTCGGTCGCTTGCGGTGTGGGCCAGCCTCTGCCCGATCACTCCACCTGCCGCGGCGACGACGAGGATGACGAGTGCAGCGGCGGTCGCGACCACGCGGGGGGGTGCCCGTTGTCCGAAGAGTGCCGGGATCCGTGGCTCTCTCCTTCGCCGTATTGACGATGTATCGGGAAACGACGCGGTCACCAGCGTAGATGAGCGTGCCAGGTCTCGGTCGGCAACGGCTCCGTCAACCTTGCCGTCATTCCCCGAGCCATTTCCTGCTGTGACCTGCGGTGCCGGCGTCATCCTGGCTGCCCGGGCTGCGGCCATGAGGCTCTCTCGTTCCTCGATCGTGAGTTGCAGAGCGTCGGTCAACAGGTAAAGGGTGTCCTTGCGGGGATGGGTCGTGACGCCCCGTTCCAGGTCGCTGATCCCGCGGGCGCTCAGGTGCGTCCGCTCCGCCAGGTCTTCCTGTGTCAGGCCAACGGCGAGTCGATGGCGTCGGAGTAGCGTTCCGAAGTCGTCCTGGTCGTGGACATCCATGACCGATGTCCGTCCTTACAGCGCCGAACGGCGCAGCACCGTGCACCTTTCCTGGTCTTCCACCTTCGGGCATGATACCACTCGCGTCTACACACGTCGATAGTCATCTACGCAATTGGGCAGCGTTCGGGCACCTGCTTCTGGAATGCGGAGACCGAGCGCAGGCTGTTTTATGCCGGCGGCTTGGTGCTCGTAACCACCGCGCAGCATCGGCAGCCAATCCCTCTCAGGACAGGTGCGTGGCGAAACCGGCCGCAACTGTGGGTGAAACCGTGCACGATGCTGTGACTTCTTCGTGGTGCATTGCGGTCCAGAGGTACAGACTACACGCCATCAACAGATCCCGGCACGAAAAGCTCACGAAAGGACCCATCATGAAGCGTTACGTTTTCGTCTCGATCGTTGCTCTTGTGCTCCTCGGCCTTCGAACGTCTCTGGCCCAGGCGGCGACGTCCTCCGGATCGGCATTGGGCAGGTGGACCATGGCGCCAAGCATGCCGGCCCCCTTAATGAGCCACGAGGCGGTCCTCCTGCACGACGGCCGCGTCCTGGTGATGGGAGGTGAGACCGTGATCGGGGTGCCCACCTCGGTAACTCAGATGTACGATCCCTCCACCCGTAGCTGGTCCGCCGCAGCCAATATGCATACCGCCCGCATCGGATTTACTGCGACTGTCCTCCGTGATGGTCGAGTTCTGGTGGTCGGAGGAGTCGGCACGGCTATGAACGATCTCACGTCTGTTGAGATATTTGATCCGCGGACAGACTGGTGGGCACCTCTACCGGCCCTCCCCCAATCTCGGTTCTCGCATTCGGCATCGTTGCTTCCCGATGGGCGAGTCCTCGAG
>DAINCT010000602.1:2348-2632 GCA_036732245.1 Chloroflexota bacterium
GCATCGTGAACCATATCATCGCCCACTCGACCCTCATCTTCGATCCGGTTCGCGACGACTTTATCTCCGGCCCGCCCACGCGCTTGCTGCATGCCCAACAAGGCGCACTCTCGCTGAGAGACGGCAGGATCCTAATTGCCGGGGGGTATGGCGGTGGACCGGAAACGTACGATCCTCGCTCCAACTTGTGGCGGGCAGCCGGCACCACGCCGGCACGGATTCGTCCAACCATGGCGGTGCTCCCCGACGGTTCGGTGTTGTTGGCGGGCGGGACAGACCGACAG
>DAINCT010000603.1:0-2631 GCA_036732245.1 Chloroflexota bacterium
GCTTTCACACAGCAGAGGTCCGGGGTTCGAGTCCCTGCGCGATCATTCCATCCGCGTGTCTTCCACTCAACCAATCGAATGAAAGTTTCGAAGCTCAGCTCGCTTCTCATCGTCGCTGGCGTCCTCGCTCTCCCACCGGCAGTCTCGGCACAAAATCCGACGCCAGCGCAGGCGCAGCAGATGATCCAGAGCAATCCCGCTCTGTTGCAGCAACTCCGTCAGAAGATCATGACGAGTGGACTGACCCCCGACCAGGTGAGGGCAAGGCTCAGAGCGGAGGGGTATCCAGAAAATCTTCTCGACGCGTACTTGCCGGGTAGCACTGGTGCTCCCGATAGCACCGCCAACACTGCGGATGTCTTCGGTGCAATCGCGCAACTTGGGATCGCCGACACGACGGAGATGGATCTTCTTCGCTGCGGCATCAACACCGATACGCTGGCGGTTGCTGACACGCTTCCTTCCGGACTCGTGGACACCACGACAAACAAGCGACGTCTACAGGAACGGCGGAATCAGCTCAGAGCCCGTTGTCTGGCGCAGCAGGATTCACTGACAAGGGGCATCACTCGGGGTAAGGCTGATGTCGACAGCGGCTTCGTCATTTTCGGTCTGGATTTCTTCCGGAATGTGACCACGCAGTTCGACCCTAATCTCTCTGGCCCGGTAGACGCGAGTTATCGAATAAATCCGGGAGACAAGCTAGTCCTCGTGCTGACAGGCGACGTCGAGCAATCCTACAGTCTGGACGTTACGCGTGAGGGTTTCATCATAATTCCCCAGGTTGGTCAGATCTGGGTGAACAATCTCACGATGGCAGAACTAGAGAATGTTCTTTACTCCCGGCTCGGCCGCGTGTATTCGGGAGTCCGTCGCGGGGCGGGTGCGACCACTCACTTTTACGTCACACCCGCGCGACTCGGGAGCAACCAGATATTCGTGACCGGTGATGTGGTCCGCCCTGGGAGTTACAGGATCTCGAGCGCGGGAACGGCCCTCAGCGCGCTTTACGCCGCGCGCGGGCCTTCCGACAACGGCAGCTTGCGAAAGGTTCTCATTCGCCGCGGCGGGGCCGGCGTGGACACGCTCGATGTCTACGACTACCTGCTCAACGGGAATACCGCGCACGACGTGCGCCTCAACAACAGCGATCTGGTGTTCGTTCCGATTCACGGCCCGCGTGTGCGAATCGTCGGAGAGGTCGCAAGACCCGCGACGTACGAGATACGGCCCAACGAAACCCTGGCTGACGCCCTGCGTTTCGCCGGTGGATTCAAGGCGACTGCCGCGCGCCGGCGAGTGCAGATCGAGCGCATAGTGCCACCGGCGCAGAGAGCGCTGGGCGGACGGGATCGAGTCGTGACCGAAATCGTGTCTGATGAATTCATCACTGGCACCGGCCCTTCAGTTCCGGTCGCCGACGGAGACGTGATCCGCGTTTTCTCGGTGGCGAGCCGGGTGCGGAACCGGATTTACGTCCGTGGGGATGTGTGGTCTCCAGGCTCAGAGGGTCTCGCTCCGGGAATGCGATTGTCCGACGCGCTTCGGGTCGCGGGCGGAGTGCGCCCGGACGTCTACCTGGGGCAGGTGCTGATAACGCGCACCCAGCCCGATTCATCTCGCATTCAACTTCGTGCCACGCTGCGCGATACGACGGGTGCCGTAATTAACGATATCCCGCTGCAGGAAGACGACGACATTCGCGTGTTCTCTACTTCGGAATTCAGGCCGACCCGGTATGTCGCCATCAACGGCGCAGTCCACAAGAGCGGACAGTTCCCGTTCCGGGAAGGCATGACGATCCGTGATCTCGTCCTGTTGGCGGGAGGCCTCGACCAGAGCGCCTACCTGAACGAAGCAGAAGTCGCACGCCTCCCCGAGAATCGAGCTGGGGGAGTGACCGCACGCACATTCCGGGTTCCGCTCGACTCGAGTTACATCTTCGAGAGGGGACCAGACGGGAAGTATCTTGGACCACCGGGATTGCCTGCACCGTCGGGCCCAAATCCAGAAGTTACCGTTATACCCTACGACAACGTCCTCATTCTCCGTCAGCCCAATTGGGAGCTCCAGCGGACGGCCGTCATCTCCGGCGAAGTCCGCTATCCCGGCAAGTACTCGCTGAAGACGAAGACGGAGAAGATTACCGATTTGATCAACCGTGCCGGCGGACTGACCACCGATGCGTACGCCAACGGCGTGGTTTTCTATCGCACGCGAAACGGCATTGGCAGAATCGGAATCGAGTTGCCCGACGTGCTCCACAATCCGCGATCGCTCGACAATCTGGCGCTGCAGGATGGAGACTCGCTTTTTATTCCACGTTACAATGCGGTGGTCAACGTTCAGGGGGCAGTGAACTCCCCGGTGGCTGTAACGTGGTCTCCCGGTAAGACCATTGAGTACTACATACGCGCTGCTGGCGGGCCTTCGCGAAAAGCGGACGAAAAACGCGCCTACGTTACCCAGCCGAACGGAAAGGTGGAGGCGCGAGCCTCGCATTTTCTTTTGCCGGACGGCCTCCCGCAGCCGAAAGCCGGTAGCACAGTCTTCGTGCCCGAGCGCGATCCAGCAGACAGGCCTCTGGATTTCATAACGAGCGCGGGTTCGATCGCTCAGATTCTTGCGACG
>DAINCT010000604.1:0-2630 GCA_036732245.1 Chloroflexota bacterium
ACGGCTGCTCGCCGTGCGCCCGTTTGTGCCACTCCTGCATCCGCTCGTCGATTCCCGGCGGCATGCCGTAGCCGCGCCCGCCCTTGTAGCCCCATCCGCCGCCCCAGTGCCGGCGTCCGAAGAAGGCAAGCCGGAACAGGAACAACAGGCCGAACACGACGAACAGGAACCAGAAGAAGCCGAAGAAGCCGAAGGCGTGCGGCCCGTAGCCGTAGTAGTAGGCCGGGGGCGCGACAGTGCCGGCCGGGACCTGAGTCGCCAGGCCGTCCGACCATCCCACGTTGTAGGCGATGACTCCAACGACCGCGAGCACGATCGCTGTGATCACCAACCCGATCAAACCGAAACCGCGTCGCATGAAAACCTCTCCTTGAAATGAGTTTGACGACTGCATTTCTCATCTTTCGGGCGACATGTGAACGCGGTGTGAAGAGCTCGCGAGTTTTCAGAGGCTAACAACGACATGTGGTCCAAATTGGTTGTAAAAATGGCCCGGGATACGACCATTTCTGACCACAAGGACGGAACCTCGGAGTGGTGGGACTAGAAGCCGCCGATCTCCATCTCAACAAGCTCCGCGGTCCTGCGCCACAGGGCGGCCTGAAGCGCCTCGTCAGTGGCCGACTTCGGAGGGTCGATCCGTCGCGTGCCTTTGAAGAACCACCCGGTGGTACCGGCGTGCGCGGGGGAGATGGCGAGCTCGGCGAGATCCTGAGCCGCGCGTTCTGCAGGCCCCGAGACGAGGCGCGAAAGGATGCGGACGGCTCGGGGGGCTTCGCGCATCAGCTCGGAGCGAACCAGGCCGGGGTGAAAAGCATTGGCCCTCACGTCCCAGCGCCTCGCGCGCCGCGCCAGCTCGAAGGTGACCATGAGGTCCAGCGCCTTCGTTGCACCGAAAGTGTGGAATGGATCGAAATGCTCTTTCGAAAACAAGCGCTCCATGTCGACGTTCGTGGTTGAAGGCGCAGTCACGGTGATGACTCGCCCGCCACCGAGCAGCCGGTCGCGAAGCAGATTGGTGAGCAGGAAAGGTCCGAAGTAATTCGTCGCGAGCATCAGCTCGAAACCGTCCGAGGTCTTCTCGAATGTCCGCACGAAGACGGCGGCCATGTTGATCAGGGCATCTACACGACCACCCGGTCGATTGATCTCACGCGCCGCCAAACGCACCGATGACATCGATGACAGGTCGACCGGGACGCTCGAGATGCGGTTCTCGCTGCCGCCCAATTGCTCGACCAGCTCGTCCAGGCGCTCCGATGGACGAGCCATCAAGACGACGCGCGCTCCGCGACGTGCGAGCACGGAGGCGGTCGCCGATCCAATCGCCCCTGTTGCCCCGCTGATGACGACGGTCGGATGGAGCCCGATCACGAGCGCGACACTATGTGATCCTGAGGCTGGTCTCGCAGCAGAACGGGCCGAGGTCGGGCGTCCAGTGGAGGATGAACGGCCGCGTGGTGTTGCTCACGCGAAAGCAGATGTCGATGGGGCCGAAGGTCGCGCCATTGTGGAATTCGTGACGGGTCCAGGTCTTGCATCCCTCCACGTCGGTGATCGGGATCGAGGCGTGCCGGCTCGAATCGATCAGGTTCAAGTCTTCAGGCGAAGCGTGCGTCGCGGTGCTCGAGTTGCGGAACTTGACAGTCATGCGCACGAGGTCGCCCTCGAACTTGATGTCGGAAACCCAGAGGGTGTAGCCCTTCAAGTCCACGCACGGGCCGGGGGAGCAGTTCTCCGGCGTTAGGTTGCCGTGATTCGTCACCAGCATGGGTGTGCGAAGGGCCTGGTAGGCGGCGACGCCCACCAATGCCGCCACTCCCAGGCCGGCTACGACTGCACTCACCAGGAGGAACCGGCGGATCACAGGTCGCGCATCCTGGGAACACGATAGGTGACGGCGCTCGCCTTGGGCTGCAGGCTGCCTAGGCTACTGGAACTCCCGTCAAAGCACCATTTGAACGGACCATCTCATCGGTCAGCACCTTGCCGTTTTTGAGCCGGATCTGACGGCTTGCCTGCCCGGAAATGTCGAGGTCGTGCGTGATCGGGACGATGGGGATTAAGGGATGGGGATCACTGAAATCCCATTTCTCCCATGTGAAGTCCAATTGCGCTGAGGTGCACTTCGACCCAAAGCCCCTGCTTGCGGACGCTCGCCGTGATTAGAAAACCTCGGGCCGAGTCCGTATACGGAACCCCTCCCTCCGAAGGCTTTTCAAAAAAAGACCAGTCCGGATCCTTGTAGTACGTTCCGCCCAATTCAGTCCAGCCGCTCTGGCTCAACTTCGCCCTCAGCTGCGGATAGAGCGCTCCGGGATCGCCGAAGTGGCTCACCGAGACGTCCGGGCCGGTGCATAAGCCAGCTGTTGTCCGCGCCATCGTTCTCGATGGCAAAGAGCTCGCCACTGGCGCGGAATGCGACGACCGCGTCGGACTTCAAGACATTGAAGCGCTCGTTGCCAGGGTCGCAGTGGTTGCTCCACATGGTGCCGAAGAGGGCATGCGCGGTGAGCGCGGAAACTGCGATCAAAACCATTCCGATTGCCACGCTTGCCCGTGCGCTCAGCATTGCGGCACCGATATACCAGAGAATTCGTATTCATGAGAGATCGCGGTGTCCAGCCTGT
>DAINCT010000605.1:0-2619 GCA_036732245.1 Chloroflexota bacterium
CCGCAATGATTCAGCTGACCTACGAGGCCGTTATCCGAGGGGAGATAGGCAAGCGCAAGCCGCAGTGAGGCAGTGGAGTGCGGGCAGATTTCTGGGAATGGGCCGAGTGTCAAGCACTTTCTTACCGGCAAGCGGTACGGCTGAAGGCAAACTCTCCGCTTCCGGCTCGTACCCTTGCGAGCCACTTGGACATCACCATCCTTCGGCCAGAGAACATCCCTGGTATCACCGCCGACATGCTCCGCCGCCTCCTCCGCACGCATCGCTCCGCCTGGTCGGCGTTCATGCTGCCCTTCGACGAATGCACCATCATCATTCACAACACTACGCACCGACCAGGGCGCCAGGAGAGTAATCTGATGCACGAGATAGCGCACGTGCTGTGCAAGCACCGGCCGGTCCTGGTCTTGCCGACGGCGCGGTTCCCGTTTCCGACCCGAGGCTTCGACCGAGAATGCGAACGCGAAGCTACCGCCCTTGGGTCGTGCCTACTCTTGCCGCGGCCGGCCCTGGAGTGGGCGCTCCAGCGCCGCATGCCAGAGCAGGAGATTCTGGGTTTATATCGCATCAGCCGACCGATGCTGCAGTGGCGGCTGCACCAAACTGGTCTCTGGGCTCAAGCCGCCCCCTGAATTAGCACGTGACCGGGACGCGCTGGTTGGCGGCTTATAATCCCGAAAGACTTCTGCTGCACGGAGGCCCTTATGTCCTCGCAACCTCTTGACGTATCACGTAACCGCACTGAGCTGGTCTGGGCCGGCAAGCGGACCCACGTGGACCGCGTGGCCCTGCCGTTTCAGCGCGTCGAGACGATCAACGCTCCCCGCGGCGGCGACATGTTCTCGGCGCTGCAGGACGGTGGTGGCTGGCGCAACAAGCTGATCTGGGGCGACAACAAGCTGGTGATGGCCTCGCTGCTGCGCGGCGACGCGAACGCTGGAGTGGAGTCTCTTGCCGGAAAGGTCGACCTTATCTATACGGACCCTCCGTTCGACACAGGCGCTGATTTCACGGTCTATACTCAAATAGGTGATGAAGAAATACAAAAAGCGCCAAGTATGCTTGAACAGTTGGCGTATCGAGATACCTGGGGCAAGGGAACTGACTCGTACTTACAAATGATGTACGAGCGTTTGGTATTGATGCGCGAGTTATTAAGCGATTCAGGCGGAATTTGTGTTCATCTGGACTTTCACGCGGCTCATTATGTAAAAATTCTAATGGATGAGGTATTTAGCCAGGTTAATTTCGTAAACGAGATTATATGGCAATATAAGAATAAGCCATTATTCAGTTTTGCGCAGCATTTTCCTAGGGATTATGATGTAGTTCTTCGGTATGTGAAGAACTTTGGCAAACATGTTCATAAGCATCAGAACGTCGCAGTAGAACGAGCAAGAAAGCAGAATGTTATTACTTGGGACGCTAAACAGCAAAAACGTGTGTCTAAGCGGGACGAGCATGGCAACGTCGTTTATGACTGGAGGACAGAGAAGATAGTCGGAAGCGTTTGGGATATTCCTATGGTTAACCCAAACGGAGGTGAGCGCCTCGACTACGCCACGCAAAAGCCAGAGGCGCTTGTAGAGCGAATAATCAGTTCGTCGTCAAACGAGGGTGACCTTGTTCTGGACGGCTTCGCCGGTAGCGGTACAACGGCTGCCGTGGCGGAGAAGCTAGGAAGGCGCTGGATCGCGTGCGATCTAAGCCGATTCTCCATACACACGACGCGCAAGCGATTGCTGGAGCTCGGCGCCACCTTCGACGTCCTCAACCTCGGGAAGTACGAGCGGTCACATTGGCAGGGCGTGACGCTGGGCGACCAGCTCCGCGCGTATGTCGACTTCATCTTGAGCCTCTACCGCGCCGAGCCGGTGCCCGGTTTCCGCCACCTGCACGGCAAGCGCGCCGGGCGCGCCGTCCACGTTGGGGCCGTCGACGCTCCGATCACCTTCAACGAGGTCCCGGACGTGCTCGCGGAGTGTCGCGAGACGCACACGCTGTCGGTCGATGTGCTCGGCTGGGAGTGGGAGATGGGCGTCAACCAGCAGGCGCCGCAGCAGGCGGAGAGCTTCGGCGTCGATCTGCGCCTTTACCAGATTCCCAACGACGTGATGGACCGCCGAGCGAAGGAGGCCGAGGTTCGCTTCTACAGCCTGGCCTACCTGGAGGCTGAGGTGCTCCCGGTCCAGGCCCGCACAGTGCAGGTCGAGCTCAAAGATTTCGTGATTCCGGACATGGACCTGATTCCGGCGGCGGTGCGGGACAAGATCAGCCGATGGTCCGACTACATCGACTACTGGGCGGTCGATTTCGACTATCGCGGCGACACCTTTTGTAACGCCTGGCAGGGCTTCCGCACCCGTGCCCGCCGTACGCTAGACACCGTCAGCGCTACGTACACCTACGAGCAGCCGGGCGCGCACACGGTGCTCGTCAAAGTGGTGGACATCTTCGGCATTGACTCCACCCGGCAGTTGGAGGTGACGGTGTGACGCAAGGCGCCCCGTCCCGCGGCCGTGGCCGTTCGTCGCGTCTGGCTGAGCTGCAGCTCTCGATGGTCGCGAGCGGGCCGGTACTGGAGGCGGGCAGCGTCGATCCGTTCGCCGTGCCCGGCAC
>DAINCT010000606.1:0-2602 GCA_036732245.1 Chloroflexota bacterium
ACCCGCTGCTTGATCGAGACCGATCGCGACGTCTTCGAGCTTGTGGGCGGCTCTCGGCCGATCGCTCATGAGCAGAAGTTGGGAGAGGGCCTCGGCGTGAAATGTCAGATAAATAGCACTCTGCAAAAGCGTGCGTCCCGCGCGTCGCACTTGCGATAGCCCGACGATCTTTCTTCCCTCGACGACGACTTCATACGGCGATAAAGATCCGAAGCAGGCGAGACGGAGGATCGATTCCACGTCTGGCGATGGCCGCGGATGAGCGTGTGCCTCCTCGATGCTTACGATTCGACCCGGAATGCCGAGCGAGCTGAGCGCGTGCACCCACACTTCACCCATCCAGCGATATGACTCCACGACGTCGTCCCGAATGAGGGGATGGTGGGGAGGGAGCGCCACGTCGAGGCCCAGCATGGAGGGGTCGGCGTATACGGAGGTACCACCCGAATTTCGATTGATCACTCGTACGCCCGCAGCAGCGCAGGCTGCGAGATCTACCACTGCCTGATGTTGTCCCGCACCCAGAATCAACGTGGGCTCGGCAGTCCAATGCCACCAAACCGTCGGTCGGCTCGCCAGCCGCGAGAGGGCATCGCTCAGGCGCACATGGTCCTGGCTCGAGCCGCCATCCGTTGGTAAGCGCCTCCAGGTATCTGTCGATCCGAGGCCCGTCGTCACAGGTGCAGTACTTCCAGCGTCAGTCCGTGGTTCGTGGCGTTCGTGCGGTCAATTGACTGCATGCGACTGCTATCTACGCTGCCGAAGGATGTCCTCTGTGAACCTGGCAGCCTTATCGGCCGCCTGGATCGGGGGACACCCGTCCAATAATGCGGCCGTAAAGCCCGCTAGATACGAATCGCCCGCTCCGATGGTGTAGGGCGTTTCTACAAATCGGGCCGGCACGAAGCATTCATGATTATCAAGTCGAATGAGCGCACCCCGCTCGCCCATGGTGGTCAACAGAATCGCGCCTGCCAGAGTCTGGCGAGAGGTATCGGTGAGACGGTCAAGTTCGCTTTCGCTCGCTTTGACCACATCGGCCCGTGCCAATAGCCCCGTTAGATCGAATTTCGTGGTCACCTCTCCTGATGACACACCGGGTTCGCGGACAAAACCCTGGAGATCCAGAACCAGCAGTCCCTCAACTTCGGGCACCGAATCGGCCTCTATCTCTCGCACAATGGGGGACAGGACCAGGGCTTCGCACTCGAGCCGCGCCGGAATGTGGATGGGAGGAAGGGCAGGAATCACATACTCCTCACCGTGCGGACTTGAAATCACCTCAACATCGGCCACCTCTCCTGTCAGGAGATCGCACCGGAGGCCCAACCGCCTCAGTGCTTCACCGATGTAAAATGCCGGGCCTCCGGGAATGGTTTTGCGACCGCCGTCCGGGAGGGTGAGAGTATCTCGCGTGTTGGTCGATACTAGAGTGACTCGGTGCCGAGCGCGAGGCGCTTGACCAGACTCGTGCATACGTCTCCTTCTCATTCACGGCGCCGTGTCATCATGATAAAGGCAGTGGGCCGGCCTATCCCTTGAGGTGCCCATCCAGTGCGGAACCGAACCACCGGCCGGTTCAGTTCCCGGCCACCTCGTCCTTGGCAACTTCCAGAGGGTGAGGCGGCCCAGGACCCAGCGCTACATACAGGAGTGAGGTACGCAACCCATGCAGCCGCGTGTGTTTTCCGGTATCCAACCGACTGGCAATCCGACCCTTGGCAATTACCTGGGAGCAATCCGGAATTGGGCCGAGGGACAGGACAGATTCGACAACATCTTCTGTGTGGTCGATTTACACGCTCTTACCTTGCCCCAGAATCCCGAGGAATTGAGGCAGCACACGTGGGAAACCGCAGCGATGCTGCTGGCCGCCGGCATTGATCCCGATCGCTCCCTGCTTTTTGTCCAATCGCATGTGCCGGAACACACCGCCCTGGCGTGGCTGCTGAATACGATTACGCCCATGGGTTGGCTCAACCGCATGACCCAGTTCAAAACGAAGGCCGGGAGCGAACGCGATAGCGTAGGAGCAGGCCTATTTAACTACCCGGTGCTCATGGCCGCCGATATCCTCGCCTACGATGCCCACCTCGTGCCGGTCGGCGACGACCAGAAACAGCATGTCGAACTCACTCGGGATATTGCCGAACGGTTTAACAGCTTGTTCGGGGAAACGTTTACCGTCCCACAACCACTGATTCCCGACGTTGGGGCGCGCATCATGTCACTTGACGACCCGTCCAAGAAGATGTCCAAGAGCGACCCCTCCGGAGCCATTTCGCTGTCTGATCCCCCCGACGTCGTGCGGAAAAAGGTGGCTCGGGCGGTGACTGATTCACTCGGAATTGTCCGGTTCGATCCCGCCCAAGCCGGTTTGTACAACCTTCTTAGCATTCACCGCATCCTCTCAGGGCTATCTGCGCAAGAGATGGAGGCGCACTTCGAAGGACAGGGATACCGTGCCGTTAAAGAGGAGGTCGCCACACTCATATCGGATGCCTTGAAACCGCTGCAGGATCGATACGAGAGCTATCGGCGTGAACCTGAAGTCGTCGATCGGATCCTCGCCGACGGGGCTGATCGTGCTCCCGAAATGGCG
>DAINCT010000607.1:0-2601 GCA_036732245.1 Chloroflexota bacterium
CTTTTTCTTGCATGGCCTGCATGTTGCTGCGTATGACGTTCAGCGTTTCACGGTTTTGGGCCGACGGGCTGAACTGGACAACCTCGAGAGCTTCGAGGGCCTCCGGCGCGTGTCCTGGTGACATATAGAAAGCCTGACCGGCCTCGACAGTCTCTTCGTGGTCGGCGTAGCGGACCACGAACCTGCCCTTGAAGAGATAACCCCAGTGCGGGCATTGACAGCGATCGTCCGGCAATCCCTTGAGAAGTGGTGCGAGGTCGCCCCTGGGTGGCTTGGCGAAGTCGATCGTCAGTTCACCCCAGTTGGTCGAACGGTCATCGCCAAAGCCGGCCTTGGGCAGCTGTTCAAACGAAGCAGCGGGCATTACAGATCCTCCTTGTTACGCTGACAGAACTCATGCGGCCAAGCTTACCATCCGCAGGAAAACCTGTCATGGGGCGAACGCCTCATTTATGGGCGGGTTCGACACCCTGTGCGGGCTTGGTCAGAGACACTAGTATTGCGCTCGGCACGTCTGCGTCACCCGGTCGGACCTGGTTTCTCACCGCCGTAAAATCGCCGCCCCTGACTTCACGTCTGATCAGACAAATACTCGTCGGTGAGGAGGCCATGTTTCATGGCAAATAAGCTCGCTCTGGCGCGGTTCGAGACACCGATTCTCGTGTAGATGTGTTCAATATGGTTGCCCGCGGTCTTGCGGGAGATTACTAGACTCTCTGCTATCTCCCGGTTGGAGAAGCCGCGCGCAACCAGCTTCAGCACTTCAACCTCACGCGCGGTCAAGCCGGCAGGCCAGTCGCGGCGCGCGCGCACGCGATGCCCAGCGGCACGCAGCACCGCATTCACTGCCTCGCCGTCCAATCGCCCGGCCGTGACCTCGGCGCGGAGCTCGGAGGCCGCGTCGTCTGGGGACAGTGCCGGTCGGTGAGGACGGAGCTCGACCATCGCGTGGTAAGCGTCCGCCGCGGCGAGGATCCGGCCGGCCGGTGTGATACCTTCTCCCGAGACGCTGCGCGGATAGCCGGAGCCATCCAGACGCTCATGATGCTGCACGGCTATCGCTCCGAGAGGCGCCAGCGCCGGCGAAAAGGCCAGCATCCGTTCGCTCAGATACGGGTGGAGGCGCACCCGCTCCATTTCAGTTTGGGTGAGGCTTCCCTTCTTGTCCCATATCGAGTTCGAGACGCCCAGACGGCCGATGTCGTGAACTAAGCCGGCGCGCCGAACCGTGGCCGCCTCCCCTTCCGACAGTCCATAGCCAAGAGCCGCAGCCGCTGCCAGGTCCGCAACACTTCGGGAGTGCCCGATTGTGTATGGCGATTTGAGATCCGTGAAGTCGGCGATCGCTTCGAGGACTTCGTCAAACTTCTCCGCCGGAACCAGCTTCCCAAGCTGGGGCTCGGCGGCCAGCACAGCGTCCCAGGTGCTCGCCGTGTCAAGCCCGTCAAGCAGCGCGGGTGCCTGCTCACAGAAGAGATCCACCAGCATCGGGTCGAAGTGGGTGCCGCTGCGTCGCTTCGCGATCGCGACAGCCGCGTCCATGCCCGCCGTCCGATGGAAGACTGCGACCACATCGGCGAGATATACCAACCGCGATGGAAGCCGAATCTCGTCTCCCTTTACTCCGGAGACGCCCTTCCCATCCCAACGCTCGTAACTCTCTTTGAGGCTCTGGCGCACGTCATTGCCAAGACCGAGATGACCTGCAAGCTCGTCAGCTGCAAGCCAGTGGCTTGCCAAATCGATGAGGTCGCCGCGGCGCATAGCGCCCAAGAACGCGAGTGCGAGCCGCGCACGCTCGAGCAGTGGTTTCCCAGCGCCGAGGTGGCTCAACAGAAACGCAGGGCCCGGGTCGACAACTCTCAGTCCGTCGGCCTTGAGAGAAATGTCGTCGCCAAACCACTTGGCCTGTTCGTAGGCGTCAGTGTGGCAGCCGACCCAAGCCAGCAGGCCGGCGTAATACACGACGACACGGTCGGACTCTTTCAGACCGAGGAATTCACTCATTCGGAGCGCGATCAACGTCTGCCGTATGACGTGTTCCATCGGCTGGCCCAACCCAAGGTCCGTCGCCAACGACAGCGTGGCGACCAGCTCTGCCAGACGTATACCCGGGGGCTGCAAGGACATGCGGCGATTATAAGCGGGCCGGACCACCGGCAAACGGAGGGTTAATCCTCCGCGACAAGTCCTTTGGACGCCTCATCGGTCTTCGCGGCCATGACCACGTCGTTACGGTGCAGGCCGCGGATCTTGTGCGTCCACCACGAGACCGTCACGCGGCCCCACTCGGTCACTATCGCAGGATGATGTCCTTCCGCTTCCGCCAGTGCGCCCACTCGATTTGTCAGTTCCAGTGCGTCCTTGAAGTCCTCGAGCTTGAAACGCCTGGTGATGCGAGGAATGCCGTCACGCTCAACAACCTCCCATCGCGGAATCTGAGGTAGTAATTCTCGCTGCTCATCATCGCTCAACCGAGGTGCGTCGGCTCTGCAAGCCACGCAGTGCTCTTTTGTTAGTGCCGCCATGTCTCAACTCCTCTTCTCGCCCAGTCCTTCCAACGTTTTGATCCATACTCTTCGCCCTCGCTCTAGATCGTGT
>DAINCT010000608.1:0-2597 GCA_036732245.1 Chloroflexota bacterium
AACCGGCGGTCAGGGTGGCCTGGAAGAAGAGAACTGAAGTCGTCCAGATCGCAGCCGTACCGCCGGCCAAGGGAAGCAGCATCTTGCCCACCATCGGTTCAACCACGAAGAGCACGAAGGCACCGACTGACACGGCGGCGATGAAGATCGCCTGGCTCGCCTGATCGATCCGCGGCCCAACAATCCGCTGAGGGTCTGTTGTTGGGACCGGAACTGGGTCCTTCAGCTGCATCCGCGAACCCTAGCGGCAAGGAGCCGCTCAGGGAAGGAGTCGCCTTGCGCTCACGAACGCAATGTGTCTCAAAGGCCGAAGGGTCAGCCACTCTGCGAAATCGAGGTGATTCACCGGCCGGTGAATCACGCACCAAGCCAAGCCTGTCGCTGCTGATAGCGATAGGCTTGGGCGCAGTTGCTAGCGAACGCTGAGCGTGGCTTCAACCCCTGCCAAGCGCTCCTCGGCCTCGCGGGCGTCGCGACTTATCCGCTCCTGTTCGCTACGGAGTAAGGCTATGTCCACGGCGCCGGCATGTCCCCCGGTCAGTGACTGGCGAAGTGGTGTGCCACAGCGGCGAACGCCTCCTTGGGCTCCCAGGGCATGTCTGGGTAGACCATCCCGTGGCGCCCGCCGGGCAGGGACTTCACGAGCGACATCGAGTCCATGTCGAGGTCGTAGCGAGGATCGTCGTCGGTGGTGGACTGGGGTGTCACGAAGGTCGACAGCAGGGCTCCGGCCACCCCTGCGCGTTTGAGTTCGTCGAGGGTCTCGGCAAGCTCGCGAGCCTGCATGGCCTCGTCACGCTGGAACGTCCCCTTCAGCCGCGGCCGGACGAAACGCCCGATCACCGGAAGCGTGTGGAGCGCCAACCGGGTGGTGTTGGTGACCCCGAACCCCAGAGCGCCCGAACTCTCAGCACCATGGTAGGTGCGCATCCCGAACTCGGTGACGATCACCGGCTTGCCCGTTGACAGGAATGGTTGGAGCATGTCGACGTAGCGGTCCTTGGTCCGCGAGTCGCGGTAGTGGTCGACTCCCACGTAGTCGAAGGGCCGCCAGTCCACCTGCTCGAAGGCAGCTAGGCGTAGGTGAGCGGTCCATCGAACACGGCGCGCAATCTGGGGATCAGGGCAGCCAGGTACTCATCGAGCTTCCCGTTGTTGAGCACCGCCGGGTCTGCCTTGAAGCGTTTCAGGCGCTCGACCACGCTCTTGCCCGCGACGATCCCCTGCATGAAGAGTGTGAGTTCGCTGCCGGCGACGAAGACCACGCGCCCCGATTGGGCCGCCTCCAGCCGTGCCGCAGCCTCGGCCGCTGCAACCAGTCGGGCCCCGGTTTCCACCAGCGAGTACTCGAAGAAGGCCGGAGAGAACCACACCTCGATGCCGAGTCCGAGCGCGATCTCGGCCACAGCGGTCATCCGTCCGACGTCACTGCCCACGATCCGCACGGCGTTGGCGTGCAGGTCATCTCGGACAATTTCAAGCTCGCGGCGCACTACCGACATGTCGAGTGCCGTCCGGCGCGTCGAGATGGCATATCCCGGGCCGCGGAACATCGTTCCCGTGTCGTAGTGGACTCCCTGGTGTTGCACGTCGCCTCCTCGTCCCCGCAGCCCTCTAGAAACAGATGTTGAGCGATCAGAACGGGCTGAGGCCCGCTTGAACCTCTCAGCTTCTTCGTGTTCTGCTTCGCCCTGCGCACGATAGCTCTCGGCAACTGAACGCAGCACCGCTGCTGTCCGTGGCCACGTGTCGCGAATCTTCACGTCCCACGCGTCGAACTTTTCCGCAAGCGCACGTTCCTGTTGCCCGCCATCGGTCAGACCGTGCCTGGAGCACTGTCGCGACTGCGAGCGTTGGGAGGCGGTCTGGGTGAAACTGCTGCCGTGATTGCAGAGCCGACCCGACCTAATCCCCGGTGGTACAAGCCATTTCTGTGGATACTGCTTATTCCGATCGTCACGGTGCCGCTTACCGGCTTCCTTGCTGAACCGGTGGAGTTCCACTCTGGCCTTTGTAGCGTCACACCAAGCTTCTTTGGTGCCTATGCGACCTGTTCACCAGGCGTGCTCCTCCTACTACTGTCGCCCGGCCTCCTGAACCTGGTGCCCCTGTGGTGGCTGCGCTCGACTCAGCCGAAACTTAGGGCGGCCGGGTTGTGGGCGACAGTGCTCGGTGCCTTGCGCCTGATCGTTCCTGCGGCTGCCGTCATCGCCTCGCCGAATGACAACCCTGTGCACAGCGGAGGACTCTTTGGCCCGAGCGGATTCACGTTGGCGATCCTCGCCATCAGCCTTCTGCTCTGGGCATTGACCTTCCCTGTGATGTGGGCCGTCGCCCGATCGAGGGTGCTGCTGTGACCGGCCGCTCGTGTCGGGGTGTCTGAGACCGATTCTTGGCAGCCCGCTGACGGTCCAGACCCGCGACGCTCAAGGCCGTGTCGGGTCGATAGACGAAACCGACTCCCCCGACGTGGACGCCGAAATGCGGTCAGCAGGGTCGATAAACGATCGTGACGCGGTGATTGGTACTTGGGGTGGAGGGTCCCGTCTCCCGCTCCATCTTTTCGCCCGCTGGCGCCCCCTCCGGGCCCACATCCT
>DAINCT010000609.1:0-1476 GCA_036732245.1 Chloroflexota bacterium
CTGTCAAAGATCGACGTCGGTGCCTTGAACACTCATGAGCTTCGGGATCGGCTGGTCCCTGTGCTACGCCAGTATCAACGAGAACAGATGCTGTTTTGGCCAGCCGAAAAGTTGGCTCGAAACTTGGGGAGGCTGGTGTCGCGTCGTTCTGGGCAGTAAGGTTCCAAGAACCCACGACCCGGACGACAAGCGCATGGAGTGGGAAGGGAGGGAAGCCTTCCCTCCAGAAACTAACCCTCTCCTACAAGTTCGAAGTAGCGTAGACGCATACCGGTGTAATTTCGACTAACCAGATAGACTTTCCAGCCGATTCACGTTGCGCAACGTGAACTGCCAGCAATTCATGTTACTAACGGGAGGTCGGAGTGCGCCTTCTCCACATCGTCGCGACCCCACGGAGCCTGTCTTCCAACACGGCACGCGTATCGACTGCCCTCCTGGAGGCGCTCCACGACAAGCATGACGACCTGACTGTGCACACCCTGGACTTGTTCACCGCCAACATGCCCGCCGTGGCCGGCACAAACATCGAATCGAAGTACAAGCTCATGACGGGGCAGGACTTGGATGAGCCTGCCGCCAACTCTTGGCGACAGATCGAGGCCACCATCGCGCAGTTCCTGGAGGCAGACGCGTACCTGCTGACGACGCCGATGTGGAACTTCTCGATTCCCTATGCCCTCAAGTACTACATCGACGCCATCGTCCAGCCGGGTTACCTGTTCAGGTACAACGAGATGGGAATGCCCGAGGGACTTGTCAACGGAAAGTCGATGATCTGCGTCACATCGCGTGGCGGAGACTACTCGAGCGGGCCACTCCAGGCCTACGATTTCGTCGAGAACTACCTCCGCACGATCTTCGGCTTCGTCGGGCTGACCGACATCCACTTCTTCAACGTCCAGCCGATGGACATCTCCCTGGAAACTCGCCATGCCGCCCACAAGGCCGCAATCGCCGACGTCCGTGCCTTCGTGGCGAACAACAATTGGGGATCCAGGATTGGCGTGACTGCAGCTCAGCAACCCGAAGGATTGAAACCGGCAGCTTTGCTCGAGTAGGACGTTCCGACCGACCGAGGTGGCTCCGTACGTTGGCACCGTATCGACCATGACGCCGGGTACGGGGACGCACACGGCCAGATGCACGTTGGCGGGGAAGACGGTGAGTTGCGTCTGCGCCGTTCACGGTGTCGTGACGGGCGTGAATCTCCTGGTAGCTGCCAGGGTCTGACCAGCGGGCGCAGCTCACACGTCGTCGTCTCGAACCGCTCAGGCCCTCTCTGGCTTGATCCTGTGCACCAGGTCAGCCCGAAAGGGGGTGTGGTTGTCTCAGCCCAACGCTCTCGTGGTGGACGGAGTCGGAAGAGGTGTCGTGGATTGGCGTGGGCGGTTCGCCCCAGGCACTGATGGCGCGGTGGACTGTGGTGGTGCAAGAGCGGGAAGGGAGGGATTCAAACCCGGTCATCCGAGAGAA
>DAINCT010000609.1:1486-2596 GCA_036732245.1 Chloroflexota bacterium
TGCCATCACGGCGAGCTTGTTGATGGCGCACCTGTAACGTTGCCGACGATGGCCGCCATGACGAAGAGGTTGCGAACCTGCGGCGCTCGGTCCTGGATTCGGAGGGGGTCACCGACCCGGCCCTTCGCGCGACGGCGTTCCGTGGGGAGGACGTGCCATTACCATGGACGGCCTACATCGCGAAGGTCCGTGATCAGTCGTACCGCGTGACGGATCAAGACGTTGCGGCTTTGGCCGCTGGAGGCTGCAGCGAGGATGCGATCTTCGAAATGACGCTGGCTGCGGCCCTGGGGGCCGCGTCCGCCGGCCTTGAGTCAGGCCTTCGAGCACTGTCGGAAAGCGAGTGACGTGCGGCTGAGGATCCTGGACACAGGTCACCGCCTACCCCAGCGCCTGGCGCTCGCCGCGATGCGTTTGGTCGGACGCACGGACCCGGACCCAGTTGCCAAGCTGGCTCTCTATCGTCCCGAGTTCTTTGGCAGAAGCTGGATGCACTTCATCGAAGCGGTGATGCGGGGACCTTCCGAGTGGAGTGACGCCGAACGTGAGCTGATGGCGGCGTTCGTTTCCAGGCTCAACGAGTGCCCTTTCTGTGTCGGCATCCATGAATGCACGACGACGATGCTCTCGGGCTCCAGCATGGACGCCGACCGACTCGAGCGATGGCGCGAAGCTGACTTCGAACCGCGAATCGTGGCGATGTTTGAGCTGCTTGAGAAAGTAACCCTGAGCCCGAAGGCGGTCGGACCGTCTGACATGGCCCCTCTGTTGGAGGCCGGGCTCTCGAGGTCGGCCATCGCGGACGGCCTGAACGTCTGCTTCCTGTTCAACACTGTGAACCGTCTCGCCAACGCATTCGACTTCCGCTGGAGGAGCGAAGCCGACCGGATCAAGCTGGCTCGCGGACTGATCCGGATCAGGTATCACGTTCCGGAATTCGTGCTGCGATAAGCCGCGTCAGGAGATTCGCCGCAAGCCGATCGCGCAGCGAAGTCCCTGGCGTCCCACGCGTGCTGTTCCCAAAGGAGCGGGACGGGAGGGATTCCTTCCGTCGATTGGCAGTATCGCTTGCGGATTGCATAGTCGCTGTCGTGTAGACGCTGAACCATA
>DAINCT010000610.1:0-2596 GCA_036732245.1 Chloroflexota bacterium
GTCCAGCAGCGCGGCCAACGCGTCGGCCACCGCTTCGGGGTCGTCCGACGGTACAAGCAGTCCGTTCACTCCGTGCTCGATCACCTCTGGAATACCCGAAATGGTGGTGGATACGGCCGGTAACCCGGTTGACATGGCCTCCAGCAAGACGTTGGGAATTCCATCTCGATCACCATTCGGCGTTACGACCGGCGCGAGAACAAAGGCATCCGCCTTCCAGTACACCTGAATCAGTTCATCCTGGGTGCGCGCCCCGTGGAGGTGGACCACCGACCCGAGGCCGGACTCATCGATTTGTCGGTGAAGTGACTCTCGCAGATCTCCCTGGCCATAGACATCGAGCCGGAAATCGAATCCGCGGTCCCGCATGAGTTGTGCAGCTCGGATGACGTTACTGTGCCCCTTCTTGGGCACTAACCGACCAACCGACACGATGGTTGGGATCTCCGGAGATGTTTGCCTGTCGCGGAAACTAAAACGCTCCGTGTCGACACCGTGGTAGACGGTGTGTATCTTGGCCCGGTCGTCGGGGAGCACGATACTCCGAAGGTAGTCGGCATTGTATGCCGTGCACGTGGTGATGAAGTCGGCACGGATCGCCTTGCCCGCGATGGAATCAGGGGTCGAGAGGTACAGGTCCTTGGCATGTGCCGTAAAGCTAAATGGGATCCCCATAAGCACGCTGGCGTAGCGAGCCAGAGCCGTGGGTTTGTTCGCGAAGTGTGCGTGTACATGGTCGATCTCCAGGGCACGAATCTGGCGCGTGAGCTGAGCCGCCAGGAAGAATGGCCTGAAGCGGCCACCGGCAATGACGCTCTGGAAGACCAGCACCAGTGTCTGCAGATAGCGCAATGGTGACGTGAAAATCAGGCGAATATGCTCAGGAACGATCTTCAGCCAACCCAGAATAGTGGTCGGTTGGAGATAGTATATGGGGGCCCGCACCAGCGCCTCGGCCGGATTGTGCATCGTTTCCCCCGGATCTTTGAACGCGAAAATGGCAAGTTCGGCGCCACGAGCTTCCATTTGCAGGATCTCCTGCACGATGAACGTTTCGGAGAGTCGGGGATAGGCGCGAACGATATAGGCGATTCGCGCCGGTTTGCGGGTCGACGGCACAGTCTGTCTGCCTCTCACGTTGGCGCTCCAGCGGCAGATTTTCGTTCGGAGCCTGAAACGTTCGTTTTGTACCACTCAACCTCATCCCGCAGTCCGCTGCCCAAAGAGACTGTAGGCCGGTATGCGAGATCTTGCTGTGCCCGGCTGATGTCGGCATATGTGTCACGCACGTCGCCGGCCTGTTTTGGGGCGTGCACGACTTCCAATTCAACTCCGGTGGCTGCTCCGAGCTCGGACAGCGCCTGGTTTAACGTCACTCTGGAACCACCCGCGATGTTGTACACGTTACCCGCCGCGCGCGAACTGGTTGCAGCCGCCAGGTTCGCCTGGACAATATCGCGCACGTGCGTAAAGTCGCGAGTTTGATTGCCGTCTTCGTGAACCGTGATGGCGTCACGGTTGAGCGCGGCCCGTATGAAGCGGTGAAAGGCCATGTCGGGGCGCTGGCGGGCTCCATAGACAGTGAAGTAACGCAGTGCCACGCAGGGTATTTTGAAATTCGAGTGATAAAGCAGGCACAGGTGTTCCGCGGCAAGTTTTGTAACCCCGTATGGGGAAACCGGTTGCGGCACCACATCCTCGGTCACCGGCAAGACTTTGGCGTTTCCATAGATTGAGGAAGAGGACGCATATACGAAACGCTGAAGTGCACTCGATCCGCGACAGGCTTCCAGGAGGCGCTGCGTGGCAAGGATATTCTGCCGGGTATACGTGTCGAATTGCCCGCCCCAACTTGCCCGAACACCCGCTTGCGCCGCCTGGTGAAATATCACCGCTACTCCATCCACGAGGTTGTCGAGGGGCAGAGCATTGAGATCACCCTCGATCAAGGTGAAGAGGCGATGCTCGCGCCCGAAATCGAGATTACGTTCTTTGTACGCTCGAGGGTAATAGTCGGTGAAGGCATCAATCCCGATGACTTCATGGCCGTCACGAAGTAAGCGCTCGCAAATGTGCGATCCGATGAAACCGGCGCACCCTGTAACCATGCATCGCATAAGCTATCTACTATCATTCCTTCCCTCGTAGCTAGGTAGCACGGACCGTTCCAGACGGGCCGAAGTCAAGTCTATCAATGTGAACATTGCATTCGGCACAGGCAGAGTACTGTTTTTGGTGGGGCTTTCGACCCTAAGGGAATTAACGGACTACCTTGTCGCCGGATGGCACCAGCGGCTCGGCAGGGGAGTTCGCGAGTTCAAGGAGTTCCACCGCGGCTTTGTCCGCACCGGTAAAGTCGAGCGTCGCATCGATGCGACGCCGCAATTGATCACGCGGGTCTGCCAACGCCCGTGTAATGGAGTCGCGCAATGCGGCGACAGTCAACTGGTCCGGGTGCAGCATGTTGAGGAGCCCCAGCTTGGCCAGAGCGGTTGCTCGGATCAACTGTTCTGTGCGCGGTCGTACTCGAGGAATACACACCGTGGGAACCCCCATGAACAGCGCCTCGGCAATGGTGTTGTACCCGCCCATGCAG
>DAINCT010000611.1:0-2579 GCA_036732245.1 Chloroflexota bacterium
GGTCACCCTCAACTCCTTGCGAGGTCATGTTGCCGCCGTACCTTCCTGGATGCTCACTGTACCTCTGCCTGCCCCGTCACGGGTCGAGAGATGGCTCTGGCCCAGCACGATCTGGGTGGATCCCGCTCGCCACTTACGATCGTCATTATCGACGTCAACCCGGCGAAGGACACTCCGGCGAGTGAGCGTGCCTTTGCCCATAAGGTCAAACTCTCCGGGGACTGGCACTGGCTGCTTGGGTCCCACACTCAGCTTTCCCGAGTGTGGCGCGTTTGGGGGACCTACGTGAAACCGACGCGGCGCGAAGTCATCCATACAGCTGCGGTCTATCTCATTGATCAGCGAGGGTTTGTCCGCGTGGCTGACGAAGTGCCCTTCCGGCCCGACTGGCTCGCCGGCAGTGTCCGAGCTCTCTTGTCCCATCACAAGACGTGAAGCGGAAAGGGCGACCCGCGAGGATGAACAAGATTGTGTGGCTAGTGGCGCTGGTGGTGGGTATCGCCGCCGTTGGCCTTTTCACAGTGCCTCGCCGGCAGAGCACTGCGCTGCCGGTGCTTGCCGGCACCGTGTTGCACAACCAGAGCGCGCCTAACTTCCGGCTGACAGATCAGTTCGGGCGCCCTATCAGCCTCGCCCAGTTCCGTGGCCGGCCGCTCGTGCTGACCTTTCTGGAAGCCCACTGCCGTGAGACCTGTCCGCTGATCGCCGATAAGCTCCATCAGGCGGTCGACCAGCTGTCGTCCAAAGGAGATCAGGTAGGGGTCATTGTCGTCAGCACGGATCCCGCCGGCGACACGATCCCCGCGGTGCGCCGGTTCTCGCGAGCCCACGGCATGCTCAGCCGCTGGCACTATCTCATCGGCACCAGGCGGCACCTTGCTCGGGTCTGGCATGCCTACTACATCTACGCGGCGCCCAAGAACGCCCCAGCCAGTCTCAGAGACGCTCACACCAGCGCCATATATCTGATCGACCGGCAGGGACGGGAGCGAGTGCTTCTGACAGGCGACCCAGATGAGCGCGTGCTAGTGCGAGATCTCCAGATTCTTGCCGGAGTGGGTGTAACCTCCCCGAGCGACGCGGCTCCCGCTCCCGAGGTCGGACACCCCGCCCCAGATTTCAGTCTGACCGCCCTGCACGGTGCTCCTATCGCTCTTCGCGCTCTCCGAGGCAAGGTCGTGCTGGTGAATTTTTGGGCCACGTGGTGCATTCCGTGCCGAACCGAGATGCCCCTGCTGGCCGGGTGGTACCGGAAGCTACGAGACCGAGGGTTTGTCATCGTCGGTGTCGATCAGCAGGAGGGGCGCAGCGACGTGCAAGCGTTCACGCAAAGGCTTCGCACCCCGTACCCTATCGCCCTCGACAGCAGCGGCTCCGTCTCCGCCCTCTACAACATCGTGGGATTGCCGACATCCTTTCTCGTGGGACCAGACGGAACCATCCAGTCGGTCCACGTCGGTATTGTGGACTCGGAGTATCTTCGGCAGCAGATCCTCCCGGCCCTGGCGCGAGCAACTGAATGACTGACGCGGCGATTCCTTCAGCGGGGCCGAAAGCACCCACGGATGCTGGTCCTCGCAGAGCGCGGTCTCCCATGGTCCGCGCCGCCTGGGTCTTGATCGTGACCGTGCCCCTGACTCTTCTCCTGGCGTCAGCCTTCAGGCGCGATCCCAACGCTATCGTTTCGCCTCTAATCAACAAGTCTGCTCCCGGCTTCGATCTTCGGACTCTTGCAGGCGGCCGGCTTTCGCTGTCTAGCTACCGTGGACGCCCGGTGGTCCTGAACTTCTGGGCATCCTGGTGCACGGCCTGCAAGCTCGAGCACCCCTATCTGGTCGCGGCGTGGCTGAACTACAGTCCGAAAGGCGTTGCCTTCGTCGGAGTGGTCTATCAAGACACGGCCTCCAACGCCCGGTCCTTCATGAAGCAGCGCGGCGGCGGCTGGCCGAGTGTGCTGGATCCCGAACAGCAAACAGCCATCGACTACGGCGTGTATGGCGTGCCCGAGACGTTCTTCATCGATCGCAAGGGAATCATCCGATACAAGACCACTGGACCGGTGACACCTGCCCTGCTCGCGCATGACATTGGCACCCTGCTTTCCGCGAAGCGGGGCACATAGTGCCGCACGCAAGTAAACGTGGTAGAGAAGCGCGAAGGATACAGGAGCGCCGGAAGGCGTGGCGCGACATTGTCCTACTGCTTGTCGCAGCCTCCGTCGTGATAGGTGCAGCGTTCCTCTGGGGGCTGCACAATCGTCGCCCGGCAGCCGCGCCGGCGGGGCCCATCGATGGCATCCCCTGCACCGTAGAACAGGGGAACTACCATGAGCACGCCCACCTCGCAATTTTGGATGCGGGCCGGATGCTTCGCATCCCGACCTCCATCGGCCATGGACCGTCCGGCTGCCTCTACTGGCTCCATGTGCACGCCTCCGACCCGAGCGGCCTCATCCATATCGAAGCGCCCTACCGGATCGTTCCAACGCTCGGTACTTTCTTCGATATCTGGGGCCAACCGCTATCCCGCCTACGGGTCTGGACGCTCGGCACGAGCCCCCGGCAGCGCTTGAAGGTCTA
>DAINCT010000612.1:0-2578 GCA_036732245.1 Chloroflexota bacterium
GACCATGTCTATGCTCTTGAGGAACTCGTGCCATGGTGGGGGCGCGCGAAAAGCCATTCTGCCGGAAGTGTCTTCCCAGACCGGAACCACGACGCCAGGAATATCCGCTGATGCGGCACTGCGTTGAAATGCTTCCTGTATCCGCGCCTGCTCGGCAGACGAGCGCTTCCCGAACGAGCGATCGACCGGAACGATAATCACGTCCTGACCGTCGCGTCGCAGGTGCGCCACCTGAAAGGTTGGCATCGCGCCAATTGGCTTCGTAGCAGCTTCTCCCATGTAGTCATTGACGTTTTCACCGCCGCGCAAGATGGGCAATGTCGATTCTATATCACTGACTGTCGCTTTTCTATCACTAGGGTTTTAACGCCTTCCACGCGCAAACCGTAGCGCTACCTTTGTCGCCATGAGAGAGACTGCCGCTGCTTTGCTCGCGCTGTGCATCGCTGCATGCTCGGAGCATTCCGGCAACACCACAGCGGGTGAGCCGGGCGGAACACTCGTGATCTCCACGACGGCCGATCCAGGCACGCTTTTCCCGCCGCTGATTGGCACGACACAGGGGAAACAGATCTCCGAGCAGATCTACGACTACCTGGCTGATGTTGGTCCCGAGATGAACACCCGCGGAGAAAAAGGCTTTCGCCCGGAGCTCACCGACGGCTGGCGATGGTCAGCCGACTCGCTTTCGCTTGCATTCCATCTGAATCCGCGCGCCCGGTGGCACGACGGGAAAGCCGTAACCGCGCGGGATGTGCAGTTCACCTTCGCCCTCAACAAGAATCCAGTGCTTGGCGGCGCATTTCTCTCGGAGCTCACGAACATCGACTCCGTTACGGCGAGGGATTCGCTCACCGCCGTCTTCTGGTTCCACAAGCGGCTACCGACACAATTCCTGGACGCTGCCGCCCAGTTGCTCATACTTCCGGCGCACCAGTTGGAAAGAATCGAAGTTGCGAGACTTCGAGAGTCTCCACCTCCGCCGATAGGAACGGGGCGCTTTCGCTTCCGCCGGTGGGACAAAGGATCCTCAGTCGAGATCGTCGCTGACTCGTCGAACTATCGCGGTCGCGCCAAACTCGATCGTGTGATCTGGAGCATCTCGCCTGAATTCACGACTGCAGTAACCAGATTACTCAGCGGTGACGCCGATCTTTTCGACGCGCTCACTGCCGAGAATCTGCCGGAGTTGAGGCGCCACGCCAATCTCCGGACGATAATCCTCCCGGGCACTGACTACGCTTTCATTCAGTTCAATCTGAGCGACCCTGCGAACAGGGCCCGACCACATCCACTGTTTGGCGACCGGGCGTTCCGCCGCGCCATCGCCATGTCGATCGATCGCAACACTCTCGTAAAGAGCGTGCTCGATACTCTCGGGTTGGTCGCAGTCGGCCCAACGGTGAGAGCATTTCCGACAACCGACGCGCGAGTCTCCCAGATTCCGTTCGACTCCGCTCGTGGTCGCGCTATTCTCGATTCTCTCGGATGGTCGAGCCGCGACTCGCAGGGAATAAGGACAAAGAATGGACAAGAGCTGGCGTTCAATCTCCTCGTTCCAACGTCGAGCAAGAACAGGGAACGGGCGGCGGTTCTACTCCAGGCGCAGCTGCGAAACATGGGCATTCGGGTGAATATCGAACAGATGGACAACTCGGCGTTCATGGCCAGACAGCAAGCGCGCAGCTTCGACGCAGCACTGGGAGGCTGGCATCTGGGAGCAAGTCCGGACGGTACCAGACAGGCTTGGACTTCCGCGGGAACGGGCAGGGAGGGAGTGAACTACGGGTCGTACGAAAACCCGATTTTCGATGCGCAGCTCGATAGCGCCCTTCTCTCAGACGCTCAGCACGCGAAGGAGAGATTCACCCTAGCCTACGGCACGATCAACCAGGATGCCCCGGCCGTCTGGCTATACGAGCCCAGGACAGCCATTGGCCTCCACAGGCGCATTCGGACCGGCTGGACGAGGCCTGACGCCTGGTGGGCAGACCTCGGGGATTGGCATATCCCCCCGGCGGAGCGCCTTACGAGGGACCTAGTCCGTTTGGCCCGTTAACCAGCGATAGAGAGGGTTAACCCCCTTTTGGGTGATAGGAAAACGACCCTCTGTTGATACGAAACAGGCATTTCAATAGAGAGGGGAAAGGTGCATTTTAAGGCACTTAATTACGCCCAAAAAGTCAAAAAGGCCCTATGATCCGGCACCAGATCTACTTCGATACCCTTGGCTCGATGCAGGAGGATAGTGCCTCCTGGCGTTCTGTGTTCGCGGGACTCTCAGTCCTACGACTCGTGGACGCGTACGCCCCAGCCGGACACACAACTGGTCCCGTGAATTGGGCGCAGCTGCACGCGGTTCGCACGGCGATCGAGCTAATGAGCGAAGGGGACGCGGTTCGAGGCGTGCTTACCTGCGTGCTCGAAGAGATCACCACCCGCAACAAAGTCGATGACACTGTATGCGCCGCGCTCATGGGGTATGGACGCGCGCTCGACTACGAGGCCAGCTGGGGCTTGGCCACGGACGTTTTCTCGACTGTGGCGATCCTTGCCAAGCCGGAGCGCAATCCACGCC
>DAINCT010000613.1:0-585 GCA_036732245.1 Chloroflexota bacterium
GGTGCTGTTACTGCAGATCGCGCCGTCCAAGCGGGATCGTGAACGGGTTCTGCCCGTCTGTCCCGAGCTCGCGCACGTGTTGGCAACGATCGTCACCCGCCTCCGCGCGAACGCCGGTCGAGTCCCGATCGTCGAGCGGTTCGATCCGTTGGAGAAGATCATGAGTGCATCACTACCCTACCTGTTCCAACGCCAGTGGCGATCCCAGGGCGCCGTGATGAATCCGGGAACCGTGGGGATACTCCTCGCCAAAGCCTGCCGCCGTGCCGAGCTCATGGACCCGGCTGGAGCACCACTCACGTTCACGCCGCACGACTTCCGGCGGTTCTTTGCAACCGAGGCGGTTAATGGTGGATTGCCGATCCACATCGCGGCGAAGCTGCTCGGCCATCTCGATCTCAACACCACTAAGGGCTACGTCGCGGTGTACTCGGAGGAGGTCATTCGGCAGTACCAGGGACACCTTGTGCGGCGCCGAGAGAGTCGGCCTGCTATCGAATATCGTGAGCCCTCCGAGCAGGAATGGGAGGAGTTCTCCCACCACTTCCGGCACCGGAAGATGGCACTGGGAGACTGCTACCGTCC
>DAINCT010000613.1:595-2575 GCA_036732245.1 Chloroflexota bacterium
CCGCTGCCCAATGCTCCGGATGGACCCGGTGCAGCTGCCGCGCTTGCTCCAGATCGAGAAGAACACCATAACGCTGCTGGCCGAAGCACGGGAACACGGATGGGATGGTGAGGTCCAGGGACTGGAGGAAACACTCCACCACATCGGTGAGAAGAAGGTGCAAGGCGAGCGAACGATGGCGCTGCAACCCACGTCGAGCACGGCCGCGGCCTTCTGAACATTGAATCGCATTCGACCTAGAATCGGTAGTTCAGTTTCTCTACAGGGAGACGAAGCGATGGCATTCTGGCTCGCCTTCGGTATCTCAGAGGAGTTTGAGGGTGGCACAGGCGTATCTGTGTACGTCCTCGACGGCAGCTTCAGTTCCTTCGAGGATGCAGGCACCAGCCTGCTACATGCCGATGTCCCCGCTGTCAGAGGCCGTGTAACCGAAGCGAACGCCTACGTGGTTGAAGCAGACACCAACCAACAAGCGTCGTTGCTCATGCGCTCGGTCTTCATAGATCAAGAGTCATCGGCGTACGTGCAGCTCGTGCAACGCAATGTCCGCACACGGCAGAAGCCGAAAGAGCCACCGGAGAGCGAGGCACTGAATAGGCTTCATGGTGAACTCTGCATCGCCCACCAAATAACGGAACTGGCGTTATCCCTCACCGAAAAAGGCATGGACCGTGTCAGGCTGGTCCAGCACAAAGTGGCGCTTGAGGACTTTGGGTATGCCGTTCGCGTCATGCGAGGGGACGATGTGCCGACCGGAACCGAAGCACCCAGTGGGAGTGAGCGTCTGGGCTATGCACATGGACAGATCGGGGGGGCGGAGTCAGCGACGCTCGCTGATGCCCTGGAATCTCTGGCCGGTGAGTTGAGCATCGCAAGGCATCAAGTGGATCGCACAATACAAATCGTCTCACCGTCTCACGGGGAACGCCTTCGGGACCTCGGCATGGAGCTGGACACATTCAGGAACGCGGTGACCGAACTGCTCTCTTGACAGATCATAAATAGACGTATAGTATCTCTCCTTATATGTCGAGAGGGGAGTACCAGCCACGTCATCACGAACACCAGCAGGATGACCATGTCAAGAACGCGCTCGAGACACTTGAGACCGGGATAGATGCCATCCTCGATAGTGAGCACTTCGCGGCGTACTTACGAACCATGGCGCGACTGCCGCACTACAGTTTTGGGAATCTGGTCTTGATTCATGCGCAACACCCGGCGCCAACCATGGTGGCGGGCTATAGACGATGGCAGGAGTTGGGGCGGCAGGTCAAGAAAGCCGAGCATGGCATCAAAATCTTGGTGCCGTATACGAGGAAGATGACCCAGAGCGATGTCGGCGACAGCGACGCCGAGAATCGGGTTGTTGTTCGCGGATTCGGAGTGGGCACGGTGTTCGACGTGTCGCAGACGGAGGGCGATCCGCTGCCAGAGCCACCGCGACCTGAAGTCGTCGAAGGAGCGTCAGATCTGGGCATGCGGCTCTATGTTGATCTGTGGGACTTCCTGGAGACGAATGGCGTCTCCGTCTCTCGAGAAAACACCGAGCCAGCCAACGGCTACTTTCAGCCGGCCACGAACCATGTTGGCATTGGATATCACATTGACGGTGATCAGGCAACAAAGACCCTGACGCATGAAACGGCTCATGTCGTTGCGGGTCATACGCTGGGAATGAATGATCGCGATGTCGAAACGGTGGCCGAATCCGCGGCCTATGTCGTCCTCACGCGATATGGCCTGGATAGCGCCAGCTATTCGTTCCCCTACGTTGCCCGCTGGGCTCAGGACCGAGCCGTTTTGAAGCGCAATCTCGACACTGTGCAGCACGTGTCGTCGGCAATCATCGCAGCAATCGAAGTCGGCGGATCGGGCGAAAGAATTCCCTCTCGATAGGGATTGTTTTTACCCCATCGCTCATTTGACTTAGTCCATAGAAGCAGGACATTACTAAAGGAGTATGAGTGGAAGCGAGCA
>DAINCT010000614.1:0-2554 GCA_036732245.1 Chloroflexota bacterium
GAACACCATGTCGTGCTGTGCAAGGACCCGCAACTCGAGATCGGCATTCGGGCGATGAAAGGTGCGTTCAAGCGCGTGGTCGCCGGGATGAGCATCTTCATGACCGAGGCGCGCGGGCCGGGTGAGATCGCATTTTCGCGTGACGGTCCGGGGCACGTCTTTCCGATCCATCTGCAGCACCGGGAGGGTGTAGTCGTGCGCGAACACCAGTTTCTGGCCGCCACGGGCAACATCGAATACACCTTCAGCCGCGTCAAAGGCGTGGGCAGCATGCTGTTCGGTTCGACCGGATTCTTCATGGATCACTTTCAGGCGTCGGGCGGCGAGGGCGTGGTCTGGCTGCATGGATTCGGCAACGTACTGGAAAAGGTGCTGGGCCCCGGCGAGCAGATCGACGTTGAGCCAGGCGGCTGGATCTATCGAGACGACCAGGTAACGATGGACATCAAGGTGTTTGGTTTGAAGACCGGTATCTTCGGCGGTGGAGGCGGAAGCCTGGTCTTCAATCGATTCACGGGCCCGGGACGCGTCGGCATCCAATCGATGTACTTCCACCTGCCAACGGCGGAGTGATTTGGGACGCTACACTCGGACATGAGTAAGATTCGCGCGGTCATCATGGATATGGACGGTGTCATCATTCATGGTGACCGCCTGATCGAGGGCGCCCAGGAAAAGATCAGGAGCTTCGAGGAGCGCAAGCTCAAGTATCTGATTCTCACCAATAACTCGACTTATACCACCCGAGACCTGGCGGCACGTCTCAGCTTCATGGGGCTCGAGGTTCCGGCGGACTCGCTGTACACTTCGGCGCTCGCTACCGCTCGATTCCTGCAAGCGCAGAATCCGCATGGTTCAGCGTACGTGGTGGGTGAAGCGGGCCTCACCACGGCCATGCACGAGGTCGGCTACACGCTGACCGAACATGATCCGGACTACGTCGTGATTGGTGAGACCACCGCGTATAGCTTCGGGCGCATCGCCCGGGCCGTGCAGATCGTGGCCGCGGGAACGCGTCTGATTGCCACAAATCCAGATCCAGTGGGGCCCGGCATGGGCGGAATGATCCCGGCGACCGGTGCGCTGGCCGCGCTCATCTCGCGTGCCAGCGGCGTGGAGGCCTACTTTGTGGGAAAGCCGAACCCACTCATGTTGCGCACGGCCTTGCGGGCCCTGGGTGTCCACTCCGAGGAAACCATCATGGTTGGGGACCGCATGGACACCGATATCATCATGGGCGTTGAAAGCGGGATGGAAACGGCCCTGGTACTGACCGGTGTGACGCGTCGCGACCAAGTCGGGCGCTTTCCGTATCAGCCGAGCCGCATCCTGGAATCGATTGCCGATCTCGAAGTCTAGTTCACGGCTCCGCCGCTGGGCCCGCATGGCGGTGGTGGATGTGACGCCGCTGCGCCGGCATCGAGACTTTCGGTTGCTCTTCGTGGGACGCACTGTGTCGACCTTCGGCACCATGATCACCACGGTCGCGGTGCCGTTCCAGGTCTACGCGCTTACGCACTCTTCGCTGGCCGTTGGCCTGCTTGGGTTGTTTGAGATCGGCCCGATCCTGACCCTTGCTTTCCTGGGTGGGGCGCTCGCCGATGCGCACGATCGGCGACGGCTGGTGCTGTTTACGGAACTGGCATTTACCGCGATGTCCGCCATTCTGTTGGTGAACTCCGCTTTGCCCCATCCTCACCTGTGGGTGCTGTACGCAGCCATCACCGGCATCACCGGCCTGGAGGCGCTGCAGAGCCCGTCCCTCACGGCGCTTCGACCCAGGTTGGTCGACCGCGATGAGTTGGCGGCTTCGAGTGCCATCATGGGCACCACCGATAATTTGAGCCGGGTCGTGGGGCCGGCGCTGGCCGGCATCCTGATCGCGACCACCGGGCTGCCGAGTACCTACGGGATCGACGTCGTCACCTTCATCGTATCGCTGGTGACGCTTCAGGTGATGCGTGCCGTTCCCCCTCCACCCGACGCGGAACGCCCCAGCATTCAGCGGGTGGTCGAGGGGCTACGCTACGCTCGGAGCCGGCCGGAATTGATGGGCACCTATGCCATCGATATGGTAGCGATGTTCTTCGGCGTACCGACTGCCCTCTTCCCGGCCATCGCCGCTCACTACAAGGGAGCCAGTGTGCTCGGGTTCCTGTACACCGCGCCGGCGGTTGGCTCGTTTCTGGCAACCGCGACCAGTGGTTGGACGGGCCGGGTGCATCGCCTGGGCCGCGCGGTTGCCATAGCCGCGGGCTGTTGGGGACTGGCCGTCCTGGGCTTCGGGTTGGCCGGTTCACTGCCCCTCTTGCTGTTGTTTCTGGCTCTGGCCGGAGCGGCCGACGAATTGAGCGCCATCTTTCGCTCCACCTTGTGGAATGCGACAATTCCCGATGCGCTGCGCGGTCGTCTCGCCGGGATCGAACTCATCAGCTATTCGAGCGGCCCGACGCTCGGCAACGTCGAATCCGGTGTGGTCGCTTCACTCTTCGGCGTGCGCGCGTCGATCATCTCGGGTGGGGCGCTGTGGCTAGCCGGGGTCGTCGGGCTAGCG
>DAINCT010000615.1:0-1705 GCA_036732245.1 Chloroflexota bacterium
ATCTGGCTCAAAGATCCGGCGCAGAACGGTCGCACCGCAATCGCCATCTTCAACAAGCACTTTGCCAATGTGTCGGCCATCTATTACATGACGCATGTCGGCGGACGCTATGCCTATAAGATGGCCGGCTGCGAATCGTGCCCACCCGACTTGAAAGCGACGTATGACTACCTGCTGAGCACGGAAGCCGGCCCAACCGGCGAGGATATCGCGATTCTGCAACGGGAAAACTCCCGGAACAGCGGTTTGGATCGTATGCGCGGCCGGCACGGCGGGGCCGATTGGGGATCGCAGCACATCACGTTGATCATGTCCGGGCCCGGGATCAGCCCCGGCGTCTCGCATCATCCCGCTCGCCTGACGGATATCGCGCCCACCATCGAGCGGGCCATGGGCATCGTCCCCCATGCGCGCGACGGGATCGTGCTGGCCGATGCCTTCCAGGCCCCGGTCGCGGCCGACGTGGCCGCGCAGACTCGCTCCGATGCCACCGGCAACGTGTACGTCAACGCCCTGATGCAGCGCGCCCAGCACGATGTGGTGCTGGAGCGACGCGGTGCGCTGGCGAATGCGGTGATAACGTCTCCGGAGGAATCTAGCAGGTTGCCTCTCGTCGCAGGGGGAGCATTATCTATCGGGATGCTGTTCGTGCTCGTTTTGGTGGTGGTGGAAGTGCGGAGGTAGATGGCCACGCCTGTCCTACTAGGTCTTCGTTGCAAAGCTTGCTGCAATCTGTATCGCAAATGAGTCTTTTTGCAGCATATCGAAGTAGTTTCCTCTGCGAAACATCTCATCTTTGAGCTATTATGAAGTATGCCGCAAAAATCGACAATCAGCCGTCTTTCAGAGATCACCGAGGACCAATGGGGCCTCATCACACGCCGCCAGGCAGAACGAACGGGCGTGTCGCAGGCAACGCTTCAACGCCTGGCCGACCACGCCGTCCTCGAACGCGTAGCCCACGGCGTATACCACCTCTTGGGCGCGCCGGTTCCGGATCATCTTGCCCTTCGGGCCGCATGGCTCCAACTGGCACCCGGGGTGCCGGTGTGGAAGAGAACCCCCGAACAAGGGCTCGTCTCACATCGTTCGGCAGCAGTCCTCTATGGGCTCGGCCATCTCCCCGCCGACCGCAATGAGTTTACATTGCCGACGCGGCGACAGTCCCGCCGACCAGATGTGCGCCTTCATCAACGACAAATCGGGAAATGGATTGAGCTACACGGCTTGCTGGTCACCCGCCCATCTCAGATTGCCTCTGACCTGCTCGCTGATAGCGAAGATCCAGCGGCCATCGGACACATGATTGCTGATGCAATCCGGCAGGTCTTCGACTACCCGCACGAGTTTGCCGAAGTCCTGGCGCCACACGCAGCGCGATTTGGGCTCAGGCGCGGCGATGGCCCGGCCCTTCTGCGCTGGCTACTCGATCTCGTGGGTGATCCGGAAACGCAGCTATGGACAGAGGAAGTGCAATCGCATATCGCTCACACCACCAGTGACGACAGCGCAATGGCACATGGCTCTGCTCGGTCTAGTGGAGCCGCCGCCCGATGAGCGGGAAGCGCGAGTACGGCAGTCCAGGAGCATTCCGCCGAGCACTCATGGACAAGCTCAGGGCGAAGGAGCCATCGAGCACCAGGACACCATAGCCATGCGGCAACGCCGCCAAGGCGAACAGCTCACGAAATTCACCGATCGCGAC
>DAINCT010000615.1:1715-2551 GCA_036732245.1 Chloroflexota bacterium
CGACAGATGGCCTATGACCGCCTGCTCGAACGAATGTACCTCGAGGACGCCGGGTGGATAGTCAAGGGTGCCACCGCCCTGCTCGCACGTGATATCGGCGTGCGGGGCACCATCGACATCGACGTCTACCGCAACGCCGCGCGTGAAGTCGCCGGGGCGCAGCTCAATGCAGCCGCCAACCGTGACATCGGCGACTGGTTTCGATTTGAGGTCGGCGCCGCCCGTTCGGTGATCGACGCCGCCGCTGGTATGCGCGTCCCGATCACGGCCTATATCGGTGGAACGTCGTGGGCGAAGTTCCATGTCGACATCGTTGGGAGCGATGTCCGGATGACTGGGGAGCCGGAGGACGTACCTGCGCTGGCCCGTATCGTCATGCCACAGGTCGAGCAGCACGGATACCGTGTCTACCCGCTGGTCGACCACATCGCCGACAAGGTCGCAGCGACGTTCGACCGCTATGGAGAATCGGCACATCCATCGACCCGGTACAGGGATCTGGTCGATCTCGTCGCCATCGTCATCGAGGTTTCCGTCGAGGCGGAATCCCAATTCGTGGCGCTGGCGTCGGAGGCCGATCGTCGCGCGATCCCCCTTCCCGATCGCTTCGCTATTCCGGATGAGCCTCTCTGGGAACGGGGCTATGCAGCCGAGGTTCGGCGATCGCTGTTGCCGGTCGCACGGACACTGGACGAGGCGGTCCGCATTGTCTGCTCATTCCTCGACCCGCTTCTCAATGGCAGCGCTCGCGGACGATGGGATCCAAAGAGCGGTCGTTGGGTTCCGTGACGGTGTCGTTGCGGTTTTACAGGCACAGAGCGTGCATTTTATCCGTT
>DAINCT010000616.1:0-2550 GCA_036732245.1 Chloroflexota bacterium
GCCCGGAGCAGGCTCTCGGCCGCGCGGTCGATTCCCGCAGTGATCTTTTCAGCTTCGGGACGGTGCTCTATGAAATGGCCACCGGACGACAGGCGTTCGCCGGGCAGACGAGCACGGAAACGATCGAGAGGATCGTACACAGTCAGCCCGAAGCGATCGCACGTTTTAACTACGAAGTCCCGGCAGAGGTCGAGCGAATCATCCGCAAATGCATCGAGAAAAATCCCGACTCCCGATATCAATCGGGCCGCGAGATTCTGATTGACCTTCGCAATCTGCGCCGCGATAGCACATCGGCGGAGCGACCGGCCATCCCGATTCGCCGCAAGCCCTGGCTGGCGGTGTCAATGGCGGCCGCGCTGATCGCAGCCGCGGCGGTTTACGTGGCGCGCAGCCACGCAAACGTTCGCGCGCCTATCGATTCGCTGGCCGTGCTTCCGTTTGTCAACACGAGTCACGATCCGCAATCGGAGTTTCTCGCCGACGGCATGACTGAGACGATCATCAACAAGCTCACCGAGTTGCCGCAGCTCAAGGTGATGTCGGGCAGCACGATGTTTCGCTACAAAGGGAAAAACGCCGACCCGCAGCAGGTTGGACGAGAGCTGAAAGTGAGCGCTGTGCTCACTGGACGCGTGTTGCAGATCGGGGACCGGCTCGATATTCAGACGGAGCTGGTGAACGTTGACGACGGAACGCAATTGTGGGGCGAGCGCTACGATCGCCGCGTGGCGGATGTCTTCGCGCTGCAGGACGACATCGCCCGTGAGATCTCCGGAAAGTTGAGGCTGAAGCTCACCGGAGAAGACCAGAAGCGCATCAGTAAGCGTTATACCGACGACTCGCGGGCGTATTCACTCTATGTGCAGGGGCGTTTTTACTGGAACAAGCGGACGGGCGCATCGCTCGAGAAGGCACTTGGGTTGTTCAACCAGGCGCTCGAACACGATCCCAATTACGCGTTGGCGTATCTTGGGATCGCCGACTCCTACGAGCTCTTGCCTCAGTACGCCGGCAGCCCCAATCTCGATGCTCAAGCCAGAGCAAAGGCAGCCGTTGTCAAAGCGTTGGAGATCGATCCGGACCTGGCGGAAGCGCACGCCACGCTCGGTTTGATTCATCGATACTTATGGGAGTGGCAAGCGGCCGAGGCGGAGTTCAAGCGCGCCATTGATCTGAAACCGAATTACGCCACCGCTCACCACTGGTACGCCATCACGCTGGCTGGCGAGCGCCGGTTCACCGAGACTCTTGCGGAGATCAGGAAGGGTCAGGCACTGGATCCTCTTTCGTTGATCATCAACACAAATGTTGCTGCCTACCTTTGGTACAACGGGAGAAAAGCCGAGGCGATCGAACAGTTCCGCCGAACCCTCGATCTCGATCCGGCGTTCGCATTCGCTCACATGCGCCTTGGACAGTTGTACGTGAGTGTCGGTGACCGTCAGCATGGATTGCAAGAGCTCGAGAAATCGGTGGAGTTGAGCGATCGTTCCGGAGAAGCACTGTCGCACCTCGGGTACACATACGCACAATTCGGGCGGCACGACGATGCCCTTAAAATCGTTGCTGAGCTGAAAGAGAAATTGAAGGCGAAGACGGCTTCGCCGTATCGAATCGGGTATGTCTATGCGGGTCTGGGTGATCGTCAGGAAGCGTACCGTTGGTTCGATCACGCGCTCCGCGAACACGATTTCTTCCTGGCCGAAATCAACAGCAATCCCTACGACTTCGCCTCCTGGCGTTCCGACCCGCAGTTCCAGGAACTGCTCAAGGGGATGAACCTGGCGAAGTAATCGGTCGTCGTCGCGCACGGTCACACGCCCGTTCACGGTCGACAGCCGCACCACCGTGGGCCCGGAACCGAATTCGATCTTGGGATTGTGTTCGTCATCCCATGTGCGCCGCGTTTGACGGCACGCTTCGCTGCGCAACTGACCTGGCCGTGTTCCCTCGGATCCGACCACCACGCGGGAAACAATCAGTACCCCGAACAGAGCAACCGTGTCACTTCGACACGGTGGAGGTCGGCGGTTCGAGTCCGCTAGAGCTACCAACCCCAAAGCCCTCTCAGCCGCTAACATCACAGAGCCGACGTAGCACCCGTTCCTCGTCTCCGCGCAAAGGGTTCATCGCCCTTCCCGACTGTCATTGCGACCGTTGTCATGACAGTTCCGCCTGTCGGGACATAAGATGAACGGTCATGGCGCAGGTTGCTGACGAGCTGTGTGCACACTGTCGCCTTCCGCTTCCCTCTCGACCGCTTGTTGAGGAGTCAGACGGTGTCCCGGTCCGCTTCTGCTGCATCGGTTGCATCACCGTTTTTCGGCTCGTTGGAAGTTCCGGCGAACGAGGTTCGGCCTCCTGGTTCCTGGCGAAGCTGGGACTTGCGGCGATCCTGTCGGGCAACGTGATGATGTTTCAGAGCCTTCTCTATTTTGGATCGATGCAGTCACTCGGCTCGGACGTGGTGCGAACCACTTCATGGATCATGCTGGGGTTGTCAGTCGCCGTCTATCTTCTCCTGGGAGTGCCGATGCTGCGTATCGC
>DAINCT010000617.1:0-1600 GCA_036732245.1 Chloroflexota bacterium
CACTCGCGGATCTTCTACTTCCGCAACGGCGGAACCGACGAGACCGGCGCCACCCACGACAACCGTATCGACGGCAACACGGTCGTGAACAACATTTTGGACTGCGGCATCACGCTTGCGTCGCACCCCGCCTCGATCGGACCTCCGGCCAGCCCCGGTGGACGGCCTTCATTCGTACCCGGCGGCGGAGTCTTCAACAATCAGGTGACCAACAACACCTCGGAGGGGAACGGGGCCGCCGGTGTGGGCGTCTTCGCCTCCGTCCCCGGCACCGCCGCGTACAACAACCTGGTGCAGGGCAATACGCTACTAAACAATGGCATTGCCGGCGTGTCGCTGCACAGCCACGCTCCCAACCAGAAGTTGGACAACAACAAAATCATCAACAATACCATCGGTACCAACAACATCTTCGGAGACGGCGATGCTGGTGACTTCGTAACCACCGGCATACTGGTGATGGGCGGCGTTGTTCCGGCCAAAGGTACGGTGATCACCGGCAACACCATCGTTGGCAATCATGTCGGCATCTGGCTTGCCAACACCATCGACACGACGACATCCGGCAACAAGATTTCAGCCGCGCTTCCGATCGTTCATGCCAGTCCACCCGCCTTCACTGGGACCGGCCTAAACAGGACATTCGTCGTCCCGCAGCTAGGATTTACGGCGACGAGCACGTCTTCCTCCTTCACGGTTGGGTTTTCGAGTGCCAAGCCAGGTCAGGGCTTTGTTCTCTTTGGGACCGGTCCCGGCTGCACCGGCTTGGTGCAGGTCGCGACGCGAGATCAAGGGGCCGGAACCACCTCACACATCGTGCAGGTGACCGGCAACGATCTCGCGGGTACCATCGGCGACATCGGCCTCACTCCCGGCGCGACGTACTACTATGAGCTGCTCACCGCCTCTAGCTCAGGGGTGGAGGTGGACAACAACGGAGGCAGCTGCTACAAGGTGACGGTCCCCGCAGCGTAGCCTTTTCACCAGAACCCAAGGTTGGACGAATTGCCGTCTGCCTCTAGAAGACCGAACTCCCGGCGTGCGCAAAGCGCCCGGGAGTCGGTCGTTTCTAGCTTGAAGAGCTCCCGGGTCTTGGTCCTTGCGCCCGCGATTCTCCTCGCCGCAATGGCTGCCGTCGTTGAGAGCCGGCACTCTTCTGGCTCTGCACAGGCTCGCGCCCTGGGCTTGCGGAGTCATGCCGCTGACGACAGGTGGGCCAAGTACTCGCAGTACAACCTCAGCCAACTACCGTTTCTTGCATCCGTGCCCACAAACACGGCCACGGCGGTTGCCACAAGTACTCCTCTGCCTCACGACACGCCAACCCTTGCCGCACCGGCACGGCCTCAAGCGACGCCCATATGCCGCTCCTGGCACCCAAGCCCGACCTGTCGCTTTCCTCCCTAGGAATTTAAGATTCCGTAGGGATCGCCCCGTGTGGCGGTCCGCCCGAAGGGCCCTCCGCAGAGGGAACGGGGCGACGGCGGCTATCCCAGCTCATAAAGTCGCATGGCGTTGTCGCGCAACACCATTCGTCCTAGTCGTGAGGCGTCATCCGCACCTAACTCATCGTCCTCGACCATCTGGGACAGCACATCGC
>DAINCT010000617.1:1610-2547 GCA_036732245.1 Chloroflexota bacterium
AGCCAATACTGCTCCGGTATACACACACCGTCGCTGCTGCACATCACCTTGCTGGCCGGCGCGGTTCCCAGGGCCGCTCCGACAACGCGCCTCAGCTCTCGCCGATCGAGTGGCGGCAGCGTAAAGGCAATATCCACGTACGCATTTGGATAGACGGTCGCCAGGTAGGCCGCCTCCGCCGTGTACGGATAGCTCTCGTGCAGCAAGATGATCGGAGCGCTCGTGAGGCCGGCATCTTCGAAGATCGGCCGCAGATGCAGGGGATTGGCCAGCCGCAAATCGAGATCCGGGTCTCCATAGCCAGTGTGAAACTGCACCGGCAGCTCCTGCCTGGCCGCTTCCCGGATCGCTCTGACTACGAAGTAGTCGATCAGCGGCTTAGACGCGAGCCGTATGGAGCCCGCCTGCTCCGCCTCGCGTCGAACGGGGCCGTAGGCCGCTGCTGCCCGGTCATCGGTTACCGGCTCGATCGCCAGCCCGGTGCGGTACGCCGCAATGCTCTTCAGCGCCACGAAGCCGGCATCGCGAGCTTGGGAGACTTCCGCGTCGAAGGCTGCGACCAGGTCATCAAAGGAGCTGTGACGCATCACAAGATCCTGGAGGAGCGTCTCCAGCCGGAGGATTCGGCGGACGCCTATTCCCAGCATCTCCGCCGTCTCTTCGACCCCATAGGCGATTTCCGGCGGAGGATAGCCAACGTCCAGCAGCAGGTACTTCAGGTTGGCTGCCTCGACGAAGTGACGTGCGTACTGAGGAAAGGGCGTCTCACTGCGGCGCTGCAGTATCGCCTCCTCGGTCGGCGCCACGCCGAGAAACTGTCCTAACTGCTGAAGTGTCCACAGGTAGCTCACCGCGTGGGGCACGTCTTGCTGGACCACTTCAAGCGCCCACGCTTCGCTCCAGTAGCGTCTGAAGGCCTCGACGTCCTGCGGCTGCT
>DAINCT010000618.1:0-2359 GCA_036732245.1 Chloroflexota bacterium
AGGATGAGGAGGGCGCTGCGGGCCACGTAGATGACGACGAGGGCCAGCAGCAGGAGCGCCGCGATGAGGGCCAGAAGGGCGAACACCGGTCCCTGCAAGCCGGCGCCCACCACCTGACCTTGCAGCCCGGTCAGGAAGGAATGGCTGCGCAGCACGTCGCCGAGCAACGCCGCATTCAAGGCATTGTTGAGGTCGACCGCCATCGCGAAGGTGGAGAGGCTCAGGTTGGCCAGCAGCGCCGCCAGCAGCAGGCGCGAGACGATGAGCTTGACCGTGTAGCGAGTCCCGACCGTGGACGAGACCATCAGCAGGATTCCACCGATCAGAGCGATCACGACCAGGAACCCGTCCGCAATTCCGCGCATCAGATTCCAGAGTTGGCTGACTTCCCGAACCTGGTCGAAGTGCGGCGTCGCCGTCAGCAGGTTCTGGATCGCCCCGAGAGCGAGGTCAAGAGCATTCTGAGCGACAGAGGTGATCCAGGTGTTGATGGCCTGCGCCACTTGACCGGGAAGATCCCAGGGTGCGGTGGCCAAAGGACTCATATCCCGGTGATCTTCTCGACGATGGTGATCACGAGCGGGGCCAGGCCCGCGAAGACGTAGCCGATCACCGCAGAGCGGATCGCCTCTTTGGCCTGCTCGACGCGGCGGGGATTACCCGCCGCCGTGATGTAGATCAGGCCGCCGATGCTCAAGAACAAGGTGGCAACCGTCGCCAACACGCCGACGATAAACAGCCGCAGGTTGCCGAGCACCGTCTGCAAGTCGGGAGTGGCGGCATACGCCTGGCTAGTCGTCAGAACAAGAAGGAGCGCGGCGACCAGGACGGCTCGCCCAGTGACCCGGATGCCGAGTCGGATGGCCAGCTGCATGGAAGCGGCTAACCTCTCCTATGCCTGGAGGATCGGCGCCCGTCGTTGTCGCGCGGAGCGGCTGCACCCCCGCTACGTGCCGCGGTGCGACCCTGCCGGCAGATCATCGCGGTCATGCCGATCAGGCTGAGAACATCTTCGACGTCATCGTCGTCGTCCAGCACCATCTAGATGCCTCCGTGCGAGCCGCCATCGAGTCCAAGTGCTGCGTCGTTGTCGTGCTCTTCGCCGTGGAACTCGCGAAGATCCGCGCCGCTGTCGTCGATGGCCGTCACGGCGTCGGCTGGGAGGCAGTGGTCGGTCTTGAGGTGGCGTGCGCAGGACGCGCGGTCAGTCGTGTGACGATCGATCAAATGTCGGATGCCCATGGCTCGTTGTCCTCCGGCGGGGTGATGGTGATGCGGGACAGGTCCGCCAGGCCGGCCGGGGACTGTTGGATTTCCCCGAGGGGTGGCGGGAGGACGAGCGCGACGAAGCTTGGTCCTCCCTGGCTCAGGGGTGAGGGTGGGGGGTTGGTCCGGTTCCGCGTGACCTGTCCTCGCATCACCCTTTAAAGGGCCGGTTTTCGCGGTCGTTTTTTGGAAGCACGCGGACCAACCCCCGCCTAAGTCACCTCCACAAATCAAAGGTCAGTCAGATCTGTGGGAGTCTTGCTACGAGTGGTTGGCTCGCGCCTGACTGACGCCGACTGCGGTTTAACCATGACCGGAGTCGAGACTCCGCAGCCTGTCGCCGTTCCCAAAGCCGGTAGTAGAGGCGTGACTGGGCCGGTGCGAGCTGGCTGAGCCGAAGACCTGCGACTCGGGTTGCGAAAATCAGCGCCGAATCATCCGAGGAGATCGCCGCGCCGCGACACCACTCCGCCAGCAGAGCCTCCCCATGAACGCCGTCGAGCGGCTCATCGAAGTTCGTTTCATATGTCAGCCCGAACAGCGGCGTCTCCCCTTCAGCCTTCGAGAGTTCGATGCGGATCCAGGCGCAGACGTGCTTGAGCGTGTCGAGGACGAGGCCGGCAAGTACTGCGTTGCGTTCTGGCAGCCGCGGGTTCCCCAAGGCCCGGAGAGCTCCCCGGATTGCTTCTTGCCACAGATCATCTGCATCGAGATGCCTGCCGTCGAAGCCGTCGACCAGGGTCCCGAGAGCTGGCTCGAGGAGACCGAGGGCGAACAGGGTTGCCTGCGACGAGCGACAACCTTGTACACCTCTCACAAGCGCCCGCCAGACCTCGGGCTTCCTGGCGTCGACTTCGCGCGAGTGCAGGAATTGTCGGAGGGCGACGGGATCAGCGAAATCTTGGAGGGTCGCGTCGCGGAGGCGGAGCGCGTCGAACCACGTCTGCAGCAAGGGCGAACCGAGTGCCTGTTCGAATTCCTGTACGAAAGTAAAACGGTTGGGAACCATCGGAAAGACCTCCTTGGTCATTCCGGGCATCCCAGTTGTCTGGCTCAGTCAGCCCGCAGGTCTGATGAAGTCGGGTTTTGCGAG
>DAINCT010000618.1:2369-2541 GCA_036732245.1 Chloroflexota bacterium
AGGCTCCTGACCAGGGCCCGCCAAATCTCGGGCTTTTCCGAGCTCACCCGCTCCGGTAAGTGGAGGAATTGGCGTAGCGAGTCTGGGTGGGCGAAGCGTTCCAGACTAGTCTCACGGCTGCGGGCCGTGTCGAACCACTGCGCGATCGGGTCGGAGGTGAGCTGCCGTTCGA
>DAINCT010000619.1:0-2537 GCA_036732245.1 Chloroflexota bacterium
CTTCATCGCCCTCCAGGGCCCGGGCCATACGGGAGCGATCGAGGGCGTGACGACGACCTGGTGGCTCATCATGGTCGCCGCCCTGGTGGTGCTGAGCATCCTGGCCGGGCAGACCTGGCTGCTCTTGCACACGATGCAACAGTATGGACAGATTCTGATCCGGGTCAGAGCGCTGGAGTCCGGTCAGGCCGCAGGAGGAACGGCGCGGGAGCTGGACGGCCTCCCGGTGGGCGAACCGGCGCCGGCGTTCGAGCTGCGAGATCTGGAAGGGGAGTCGACCACACTCGACTCCCTGCGCGCTCGCGGCCGACCGGTGCTGCTGGTGTTCGCTGACCCGATGTGCGGGCCGTGTGGGAGACTCTTTCCCGAGATCGGGACCTGGCAGGCCGCACATGGGGACTCGCTGACTATCCCCGTCATCAGCCGAGGGCCTGTGCAGGCCAACCGCACGACCCGAGACGAGCACGGACTCTCGCTCATCCTCCTGCAGGAGGGTAATGAGGTAGCGGACAGTTACCGCGCGATCGGCACCCCGGCGGCCGTGGTGATCCGGCCGGACGGGCAGGTGGCCACACCGCTGGCGCTGGGACCAGATGCGATTCGTGCTTTGCTGCTGCGAACGCTGGAGCAGGGGGCGATGTTTGAGCAGCGCGCGGAGGCGCGGGTAGGCGCGGCCGGGAGTGCGTTGTCGTGACACGCGACTACGCGGCGTAGGGCAGCACCTTCCCCTCGCGCAGTGCGTGATAGAGGACTGTTCCGCGCAGATGGGCGCGTTCTCGTACGTCATCCGCGGAGTACACGAGCACATCGACCGGCACGGGGAGCGAAAGTAGGACACGTTCCAGACGCGTCATCTCCTCAAAAGTGTCTTCTACTGCCGACAGGATTACCAGGAAGTCGAGGTCGCTGTCCTCCGAGAAGTCCCCGCGCGCATAGGATCCGAAGAGAATGATCTTCTCCGGACGAGCTGTTTCGACGAGCAGCCTGGAGGCTTCTTGAATGAGGTCCTCGATATCGACCGGTGGTTGTCCGGCTGTCTGGCGTGCCATGCTCGATACGCTCCTTGCTCTCTTCCACTATGCAGGATACGTCGTCCGTAGCATTGGCAAGGAGTTCTGCCTGCTGATACGCCCGTTCGAAGCGCTCTGCCGTGTCGACATGCACTCCGGTGCCACGTGACTCCGGGCGCGGAGCATGAATTGGGTAGGTAAACGATTTTAAGTTGGTTTGTTTAAGCCGGAGTACAAGCCCCCTGTCGGTCCAGAGGCAATGCGTCAATCATGCGTGCAATATCATCAAAGTCGAGACAAAACTTGTTAAATGACTTTGCTGATCATGGTAGAATCCCGGACTTTCTGGCGGGACTGCCTTTAGGACGCAAAACATCGTCGCCGATCTGAATCCCGACCAAGCACAGGCCGTCACCCACCTCCACGGTCCCCTTAAGATCGTAGCCGGTGCCGGAACCGGCAAGACCGGCACACTGACCCGGCGCTTTGCCTATCTCGTCGAGCAGGGCATCGCCCCGGATCGTATTCTCGCTCTGACGTTCTCGCGGCGGGCTGCGAGCGAGTATCGCGAACGAGTACTCAGGCTACTCGATGCCTCGTACCCTCGCCTCTGGATCGGCACCTTTCATGGCTTCTGCCTGCGGGTGCTGCGCGCGGAGCGGGATCGCTTCGGCACGTTTGGCGTGATGGGCGAGCCGGAACGGCGCCGGATGGTGGCGCGTGCGGTGCGGGACGATCCCGAGGCGACGAGCCGACGGTACTACGTGGGCGAAAGCGGGGCTATGCGGCTGGTGCAGGATGCGCTCACGCTTCTGTCCCGCACCAAGGACGAGATGATCAGTCCGGTCGACTTCGTCGAGTACGCCGATCGGCGGGGCGTCGAACGGCTGCGTGAGCTGGCAAACGTCTACCTGGTGTATGAAGAGCTGTGCCGGAACATGCACCGGTTGGACTTCGGCGACCTGGCGTCTCTGCTGGTCGATGCGTTCCGGGATGATCTCGCTCTTTTGGATCGGTGGCGCGATCGTTTCGATCACGTCATGGTCGACGAGTTCCAGGACACCAATGAGGCGCAGTGGCGTCTGCTCACGCTCCTGGCCCCCCCGCCCGGCGGCAACCTGACCGTGGTCGGAGATGGCGCCCAGGCGATTTACGCCTTTCGCGGCGCCTCCTCGCGCTTTTTCAACCGGTTCGAAGACGAGTACACCGCGGCGAAAAGCATCGTCCTGGCGACGAACTACCGATCCCGCCAGCGGATCCTGGACGTGGCGCACAGCCTGATCGGATGCAATACGGGTCACGAGACCCATCACCTCGAGTGCAGCGACGGTGGGCAAGGAGAACCGGTCCGCATTGCCGGGTTCGTCGACGAGGATGCCGAGGCGGATTACGTGGCCCGGAGCATCCTGCGACTGGTCACGACGGAGGGTCTGGCGCCGAGCAACTGTGCCGTGCTCTGCCGCTCGGTGAAACAGTCGGCGCGTCCGTTGGTTCGGGCTTTTACCGCCTACGGCCTTCCCTTCTCGG
>DAINCT010000620.1:0-2527 GCA_036732245.1 Chloroflexota bacterium
GCGACGGGGACCAGACTCTCAGGCGTGTTCCACCGGTCGAACTGCACGGGGAACCTTGCCTCGTCGGTGAACCAGCGCTCGTGCAGAATCAACGCATTTCCGGTCGCTTCCTACCTTGCCTCGGTTGACGCGCTCGTCGCCTGGGGAATGACTCGGGCAGATGCCGGCCGAGTCGGACCGCTGCCCGCGCTCGTCGTCTCAGTCGCGAGCGCGATGTCGTCGAGGTCCTCCGCCGTCAGCGTCAGCGTCGCGGCGCCGATCCAGCCATCGACCTGCTCCGCCGATCTCGCGCCGACAATCGCACCGGTGACGCCCGGCCACGCCAGCGTCCAGGCGATCGCGACCGACGAGACGGTCGTATTATGGCGCCGCGCAATCGGGATCAACGCATCCCGCAGGGCGATGTTTCTTTCGAGGTTCGGGGTCTGGAAATTCACCGAACCCGGACGCCAGTCGTCAGGCGCCATCTTCTTGACCCGCTCCGCGGAGAATGAGTCGGTGAGAATTCCCGTCTGCATCGGGCTGTAAACAATTACGCCCGTGCGATTGGCGCGGCACCACGGAATCTCCGCCGCGGCGGCCCCACGCCTGATGAGCGAGAAGGGCGGCTGGAGCGAGTCTACATGCTGGATTGCTTCGATCTTCCGGAGCAGCGACACATCGAAGTTGGAGACGCCGATCGCGCGCACCTTTCCCTCTTCCTGGAGCTGCACCATCATCCGCCAGGATTCCTCGGCCGGAGTCCCCGTGTCCTCGTCCGGCCGGTGGAACTGATACAGATCGATGCGCTCGACGCCGAGCCGGCGGAGTGATGCCTCGCACTCCCGGCGGATGGATGCAGGGGTGAGGACGCGTCGTGCATCCTTCATCGGCTCTTTCGGGTCCCACACCAGTCCGCATTTGGTGAACACATACGGTCGATCGGCTCCTGTGAGCTTCTTGAGCAACCGACCGACAACTTCTTCCGAGTGGCCGAGCCCGTAAACCGCGGCGGTGTCGATCCAGTTGACGCCCAGCTCCAGCGCACGAGTCATCGCGGCAATCGACTGGTCGTCGTCCTGCGGTCCCCACCCGTATGCCCAGCCGCCACCCCCGGTCGCCCACGCGCCGAACCCGACGCGGGTGATGTTGAGATCCGTAGTGCCGAGCTGGCGCGTGGGAAGTTTGGTGGGCATTGTCTGGGACTCCTGAATCTGGTTACTGGGGTCGGAGCGCGCTTCAATCTGCCATAGTTGTGCCCGCGAGGACTATGAGCTGCCCGGACATCATGGGTAGATGTTTTTGAATAGCGCACAGGAAAGGATAGATACCGGGACGCTTCGCCACCCGCGATCGTGCTCGGAGAGAACGCGTAGACCTCCTTTCCCTGGAGGACGCCACCTTTACCAAAGTCTTTCGCCAGGAAGGGGAATAGGCCCTGCTGCTCTTTGACCAGCAAGGGAACGGTCGTCACCGTGATCTCACGCACATGTGGCAGGTAAGCGTGGGACGGGGGCGGACTTTTCGCGATCGTGCATCCGATCAATGAGACAACTGCGCCAACGGTCAGGACACCAAGCTTCACTTGAAGATCAGCCATATGCCAAGTACTCCAATCAGGATTTCCGACGGCGCGGCTAAACCTCTCGGGAGTAAGACCAAAGAGCAGCCGTTCGCCCGTCAGCGTGCCGATGAGCGCACTCGCTTAGGAGCCGACACCCGAGAGCGACATGGTTTAGAATATTAGGTGTGATCGAGACAGAATCGGAAGCGAAAACAGAGACCTGGCCGCGGCTGTACCTCGACGACTGGTCCGCCACGCAGACGACACTGCATCGGTGGACGCAGATCGTCGGCAAGACGCGACTGGCGCTCTCGCCGATGCAGAATCATTGGTGGCACGTCGCTCTTTACGTCACAGCTCGTGGGCTGACGACCTCACCGATCCCCACCGGCCATGCGGCGTTCGAGGCGGAGTTCGACTTCATCGATCACGTTCTGCACATTCGAACAAGCGAAGGCGAGACAGGCATTGTCCCGCTCGCGGCGCGTAGCGTTGCCGACTTCTACGCCGACTACATGTCGGTCCTGCGATCGCTTGGCATCGATGTCCGGGTCAGACCTGTCCCGTCGGAGATGTCCGACGCGACGCCGTTTCCCGATGACCGGGTGCATGCATCGTACGATGGCGAGGCCGTCCAGCGCTGCTGGCACGTCCTGGTGCACGCCGATCGCGCGCTCAAGGAGTTTCGGGGAAGGTTCCTGGGCAAATCGAGCCCGTCCCATTTCTGGTGGGGCGGGTTCGACATCTCCTGCACGCGCTTCTCGGGGCGTCGGGCACCTCCGCATCCGGGCGGAATTCCCAACCTCGCGGACTACGTGACGCGTGAGGCCTACTCGCACGAATGCATCAGCGCCGGCTGGTGGCCGGGAACGGTCGGATCGCCGGTGGCGGAGCCCGCGTTCTACGCCTACGCGTATCCGGAGCCGGCGGGTTGCGACGTGGCGCCAATCAAACCCGCGACCGCCTATTACCACCCCACCATGC
>DAINCT010000621.1:0-2516 GCA_036732245.1 Chloroflexota bacterium
TACCGAGACTCATGACCACCACACCGGGAAAGAACGTCGTCCAGAAGCTACCACCGACGTCCGGCAGCGCGAAGAGCAGGAAGCCTACCGCCGTGACGCTGGGTCCAACGATCAACGGCAGTTTGGCTCCGTAGCGCGCCACCAAGCCTCCTGTCCAGCGCGAAAGCGCGAAGACAATGAGGGGAAACGGCAGGAAGGCAGCGCCGGCAGCGGTAGGGGTGTAGCCCTGCACCTGTTGCAGATCGAATGGAAAGAAGTAGAGGCTCCCACCCAGACCGCCATACAGCAAGAGGGTGAGAAGGTTTGTTCCCGTAAAGGTGCGTGAGCGGAAGACATCGAGCGGCATCATCGGCGCCGGGCTGCGCGCTTCGATCAGCACGAAGACGACCAACAGCAGCACGCCCGCGACCAGGCTGGCAATCACCACCGGATCGCCTAAACCGAGGGGACCAGCTTCGATTAGCCCGAACACGATCCCTCCCAGGGCACCCGTGATGCAGAGCGCACCCATCCAATCGAGCTTCCCCGAGATCTGCTCGTCGCGGCTTTCCGGCACGTAGCGATACAGCAGAAAGAGGGTGAGCGCGGCGAGCGGCACATTGATGAAAAATACCAAGCGCCAGGACGCCTGCTGCACGAGAAATCCACCAAGCACCGGTCCTATGACGGTGGTGATGGTCGTGAACCCCGCCCAGGTCCCGATTGCCTTGCCGCGATGATCCGGATCGAAGGCGGCGCTAATGATGGCCAGGCTCCCGGGCACGAGGCAGGCTCCGCCCACGCCCTGCACGCAGCGTGCGGCAATGAGAACCCCAATGTTGGGGGCCGCTCCGCAGGCGACCGAGGCAACGGTGAAGAGGGCAACGCCGAACGCGAAGACTCTGCGTCGTCCCAGGCGGTCGCCCAACGAGCCACCCACCAGAATGAGCGCCGAGAGAAAGAGCGAATAGGATTCGATCACCCATTGCAAATTAGCCGAGGTGGCATGGAAATCCCGCTGCAAGGTTGGGAGGGCCACATTTACCGCCGTCCCGTCGATGAACGAGATACTCGAGCCGAGGATCGTGGCCGCGAGCACCCAGACCTGTGCTTCCGGCACGACCGGCCCGCTATTGGTGGCAGTCCGCAAGGCGCACTCGTCGGAGGCCCTCGGCACGACCGATGCAGCTCCGGTCACGGTGACTCCTGGATGTATAGGTATGCGGAGCCCACGGACCCAGCATCTCGATAGAATCGTCTGCACTTATAGTAGTGCAGCTTCTCGGATGTGGAATGTGGTGGGAGGAATACCATTCACGATCCAATCGGTGTGAGCCATGATGAGTACGTTGCCGAGCGGCGTCAACGTGACCCAGAGTTTGCTGCTGCCTATGATGAAGCTTGCGCTGCAATGGAACTGGAGAACGATCCATTGCTGTCTATTCCCGCGGAAGTATGCGAGGTAGTGAATCGTTATCTCGAGCTGATCGAAGTGGCGTTGCCGGGGCGGATCGAGGGTCTGTACCTGGTTGGTTCGACCGCGCTCGGAGACTACACGCCGGGACAGAGTGACGTCGATTTTGTGGCGGTGACCGGTGATCTCCTCACGACTGAAGAGCGTGAGCGATTGCGTAGCCTCCATGCTGAACTCCTGGATGCTGTTGCCAGGCCTTTTTTCGACGGCATCTACGTGACCTGGGAGCACCTGCAGCAGAATCCCGCAACGCTGCAGGACGTGCCCTTCAGCCTGGAGGGGAGGTTCGAACGGACCGGTGGATTCGAGGCGAACCCATCAACCTGGCTCACACTGGCACAGTATACGCTGGCAGTGCGCGGTCCGGCGGCACCCAGCGTCTGGCACGGCCGAACTGCCATCAGACAGTGGAACCTCGACAACCTCAACTCATACTGGCGGGGGCTGGTGCAGCAGGGGCGGAGCGCGGCGTCCCGGGTGCGGTCCATGGTCAACGACGAGGCGATGAACGGGATCGTGCAGTGGTGCGTGCCGGGCGTGGCCCGTCTGCACTACACGATCGTCACGGGAGACATCACCTCAAAGTCAGGCGCCTGTCGCTACGCACTCGCCACCTTCCCGGACACCTGGCACACGGTGGTCAATGAAGCTCTCGCCTTGCGGCGGGGTGAGCAGCCGGTTCCCAGGAGCCGCCTTTCTCGTCACCGGGATGTGTTGGGATTCATGGCATTCGTGATTGACGATGCCAATGCCGGAGTGACAGAAGGTTGCCGCTAGAGCAGCGCCCTGATCTGGTCGGCGAGATCGGGCCGCAGGTATGCGCCACGAATTACCGTCCAGGCGCGGATTCGGAAGTCGTCCAGACCGGCCGCGACGAACGCCGCGATGCGCCGCTCCGTCTGTGCACGGTCCTCCAGTCGGTTGTCCAGGGGGTTCCAGAGAAACGACGGCAGATCGTACTCGCGATCGGCCAGGTACGGCTTCGGATCGATCGCCACGAACCGCTCGCCCAGACGAAGGATGCCGAGCGGGTTGGCGTTCGTCAGAGGCGCCGGAAGCGCGG
>DAINCT010000622.1:0-2502 GCA_036732245.1 Chloroflexota bacterium
CCTCTGCCGCTTTGGCATCTGACTCGGCTTGCGCTGCGCGAGCACGGGCGTCAACCTCCGCCGCCTTACTCTCACGTTGTCGTACGAGACTGGACTGCTCACTCGCTTCCGAACGCAGGGAATCAGCGCGCTCGGCTTGTCTCGTCTTACGCTGGCGACCCATCACAACGACCACTGCCACGATCACCACAACGATCAGAATCAGCCAAAGCCATCCTTTGCCATTCATAGCGTCCTCCCTAGGTCAGCCCCATTGCGTCCAGCTCAGCTCGACGCATGCGGCGATCGGCACTTGACTTGAGGTTGACCCCCAGATAGTTCAGAGCTCCGGCCACGACCGTGACGACGACCGTCGGCGCCCCTGCGCAATTCTGCGACAACGCGCCGAAGTAGCCTCGTTGGCCCTTGGCCACCGCACCGATCGCCAACCGGGTGGCGACCAAGAGCCTGCTCATGCGTTCCAGCGTACGCGTGGGTGAAGGACTGAACCACAAGACAATCGCGCAAGATCACGCCCGCAGCAGCGAGCCCAGCGGCCGCGGTCGTGGCACCCCAGTGTCCGCCGACCTGGCTTATGGAACAGCTAGGTTGCCGGTGACGCAGCTGGGACTCCCAACGCGAGCGGCAATCTGCGCACAAAGACCGATCCTCACCATCGTGGGTCGTGCCTTCTTTAGTGGCGGCCAACCAAGGCTGGGGCGCCCGCGAGATGAACGCGCGGAGGTCCAGGACACATACGGTGGCGACCCAGATGCTCGAGAACATCCCCCGGCAACGGTGACGAGCAAGATCACCGCGGCGACTCCGGTCGGCCGGCTGTGCCACCCGAAGACCTCGCCCAGGGCGAGGAACGGGCGGGTGGTCGCCGAACCTCCGATGAAGCCATGACGCCTCCGTCTACCGCGACTTGGACGACAACGTGTTCGCCGTGGTAGCCGTCGCCCAGACGCCGCCAAGCCACGCCGCCACCAGCAGCCGTTGGATGGTGGTGCATCGCGATGGCGCCCTGCGGCTCATCGAGAAGGACGGAGCATCCATCGCCAAGTAGACGGCAGCAGGCAGGCGCAACGCGTGGGGACGTCTTGTCGCCCAAGGTAGCCTGATCGGCGCGTCTGACCCCCGGCGGAGACCGTCGCCGTGCGCCTCGCCGCTGGCGCAGTGGCGAGCATCCGGGAGGAGCACACGACCCGTCGTACCGCTGGTGCCAGGACTCCCCGGTCGCGCCGTCGAGCACGTGGATAAGGGGCTCGTCGCCGAAGTCGGGCCCGAGTAGCACAGCTGGAATGGCCGCCCAGTGGTTGCCTGGATCACTTGTCGAACCCAGACGACGGCTTTGGCTCGCCTTGAAGCCTTCTCGTGGCAGGGTTGGTCCCATGACGCAGCAATCCGGGTGGCACGAAAACCCGCAGGACCGCAGCAGGCTTCGCTGCCGGGACGCAGTGATCTGGTCCAGCGACGTCACTCCGAAGGTCTCGCCGACCGTGGACCGGTCCGACAGAGCAATTCCATGCGGCGTCGCCCCGGCCGGGCCAGGGGCAGCAGAGCGACCCGTGGCCAGCATACGCAGGAGACCGTAATGAAGAGCTTTGGTCGACTCCCGCAACACATTGGAATTATTCCTGACGGCAATCGAAGATGGGCTCTGCGCAAGGGACTGAAGAAGCAGGACGGGTACGAGTCCGGCCTTCGGCCAGGACTCGAGCTGTACGAACTATGTTTGGAGCTGGGGATAAAGGAGCTAACCTTCTACGGATTCACTGTAGATAACACAAAACGGCCCTCCGTGCAGATCGGAGCTTTTCAGAAGGCGTGTGTCGACGCAGTTGAATATCTGGCAAGCAAAGACACGGACTTGTTGGTCGTCGGAAATACTCAGTCGCGATTCTTTCCAAAGGCATTACTGTCGTACACCAAGAGAACTAGATTCGGGAGCGGTCTCATCAAAGTAAACTTCCTGGCCAACTACGGCTGGAACTGGGACCTCAACTATTCGGTGCAGAACGGTGTCATCAGCTCAAGCGGCAACATCATTGACGGCATAGCATCTTCGGATATCTCAAGAATCGACTTGATCATCCGCTGGGGCGGCGGGCGAAGGCTGAGTGGATTCTTACCAATCCAGTCAGTCTATGCGGACTTCTATGTGGTGGATGAGATGTGGCCCGACTACAGCATTGAGCAAGTCTACAAGGCTCTGGAATGGTATCAAGACCAAGACATAACGCTGGGCGGTTAGCCGCGCGGTTTCATGGCGCAATGCCACGTAGCGTAATTGCGGTCAGGCTGCTCGGGGTTGGATGGCGTGGATTCTGATGGTGGCTGGGCCGGGGTGGCGGGTGCTGCTGGTTTCGCCGCGTTTCTTGACGCGGTAGCTATTGTGGCGGATGCGTTTGAGTGCCCGTGGGCTGGTGCGGTGACGGCGTTTGGGGATCGTTCGACGGACACCGAGATTGGCTCCAAAAGCGTCCGGTCAGCCATCCCGCTACGGGACAAGCAAGACAA
>DAINCT010000623.1:0-2501 GCA_036732245.1 Chloroflexota bacterium
ATTCCTACTCGTGCTAAGAAAGGCCCGCGTTGTGAAGGTACGGGTCCAATAAGTCGCGCATCGCATCGCCGAAGACGTTCCATGCGTAAACCGTAAGAGCAAGTGCGATGCCCGGGGCCAGTGAGACCCAGGGCGCCTGAAGCATGAATTGGCGCTCACTCACCATCCCGCCCCACGAGGGCAGAGGGGGGGGCACGCCGAGACCGAGGAAACTGAGCGCCGCCTCGGCCAGAATCGCCGAACCGATTTCCACAGTAATCATCACGATCATGAGAGGTATCAGGTTTGGGAGGATGTGGACGAGCATGATACGAGACGCGCGGGCACCCGCCACCTGGGCGGACTCGATGAACGGTGCCTCGCGAAGCGCAATCACACTTCCCCGAATGATGCGGGAGCTCCGGAATGCGATCGACACCCCCAGTGCCCAAATGACGGTCAAAAGACCCGGTCTGGAATATGTGACGAGGATCAGCAGGAGCACCAACGTAGGTACAGACATGACGACGTCCACGAGGCGCTGGAAGAGCGTGTCGAACCAACCACCGGCGTATCCACTAACTACGCCGAGAAACGAGGCACAGACGACGCCAATGAACGTTGCGCCGAATCCGACGGCCACGGAGACCCGAGCTCCGTGCAAGACCCGACTGAAGACATCGCGGCCAAACTTATCCGTCCCGAAGATGTGGTCTCGGGTCGGCGCCTGAAGCCTGATGGCGACATGCTGCTCGTTATACCCGTAGGGTATCGCCGACGGCAAGAACTCTGCGATGGCGGCGACGGCCAAAAGGACGAGGATTAGCAGAAAACCGACGGCGCCAAGCGGCTTCTGCCGGAACAGACGGAGCGAGACATCAATCAGGAAGGGCCGAGGCTGATACCGCGGACCAGCGAGCGCACCGTCGGACACAATGGACTGGGCTTCCTGTGCCACGGCCGCCCCTCCTCAGCTCGGACCAGTTGGTTCGCGCACGCTCGCCTCGCCGGGCATCAACCGTAGCGGATGCGCGGGTCGAGCCAGCCGTAAGCGATGTCCACGACCAGATTGGACACGAGGACGACCAAAGAGTAAAAGAGCACGATCGCCTGGAGCACGGGGTAATCACGTTGGGTGATGGACCTCAGTGTGAGTTGTCCCATGCCGGGCAGCGCGAAGATGCTCTCGATGATCACGGTTCCACTCAGCAAGGTCGGCACGGCAAGGCCCACCAAGGTCACCACCGGAATCAGAGCGTTCTTCAAGGCGTGCCGGTAGATCATGGTGGATTCGCGGAGGCCTTTGGCGCGGGCCGTGCGGACGTAATCCCGCCGCAGCACCTCCAGCATCGATGTGCGGGTGAAGCGCATGAACCCCGCGGAGTGGTTGACGCCGAGGACGGCAGCCGGTACTGCGAACTGAATGAGGTTGCCCAGCGCGTCATCCCCCAGCGGGATGAACGTGAACGAGGGTGTGATCCCCCACCAGATGGCAGGGAAGATGATGACCAGGGTGGCCAACCAAAACCCGGGTACGGCCAGACCAAGAATGGAAAACGATCGGAAGAGATAGTCGAGTGGTGAATCAGATCGAGTTGCGGCAACCGTCCCGATGAACAATCCAGCGACCACCGAGAGAATGAGCCCGAGCGCCCCCAGCTCGAAGGTGATCGGCATGGCCCGTTGGATTTCGCGGGTGGAGAGCTCGTTAGACCAGAGTGAGCGACCGAGGTTTCCGTGGGCGGCGTCGTTCACCCAGTGGAGATATTGTCTGGGAATGGACTGATCGATTCCCAGACGGTGCCGCAGTTCAATTGGGGAGTAACCGGAGGCATTTTCGGCGAGCATCAGGTCCACGATGTTTCCGGGGATGACGCGAACCATGCTGAAGACAAGAAACGTCACAAGTACGACGGAAGGGATGAACAGTAGCAGCCGGTGCATCACGTATTGCCGCATGGGCGTTCAATAGCTCCTACGCACCTTCAAGCGGCCGGGTAGTTCACTCCGGCCGTAGCACGCATCTGCTGACTGGCTCCATCTATCCAGCGCAGCGTACGAGGGAATATCAGTGCGGTTGAGCGGATCTGGTAGACGGCTGGGGTCTCCACGCCAGCCGGCGTCACGCCGTGGTCGCGCAACGCCCTCGCCGCACCGAGGAGGCGCCTTCGCGTCTGAATGATGCCGCTGTCGCTCATTCCCAGGCGCTCCTGGCTTCGGTCATAGATTGCGCCCATCGACTCCTGGCAAGCCGCGTCTTGTGGCCAAAGCCCCGGCAGGCCTGAGAAGCGTTCTGTGCGCTGGGCCTCCCAATCGACGAGGTAATCGTTGCCACTGTTAATCTTGGGCAGGAATTGCGCGTACGGCTCTGATGTGGCTGGCAGGAAAACGTCCGGACTCGGATGCAGGCCCTCCACCCCTGTGCCGTCGAAGCCCAGTCCAAATCCCCGTTCCTCGTGCGGGAGTGGCTTTGTTGGGTGATACGTAAAGCCGAACGTGAGCGTGGTCTCGTCGTCGATCGG
>DAINCT010000624.1:0-2483 GCA_036732245.1 Chloroflexota bacterium
GAACTGGACCAGGTCAACGGTGAGTCCTTCGTGCTCGCCTTCAGCAACGCGTCGATCTCCTTCTGCAGATCCGCAAACTGACCGCTGCTGACGGGACGGAAGCAGATGGCGGCGCCGCCGGTCGGCTTGAGGGAGAACTCCGTTTCGAGCGTGACCTCGGCCGTAGACATTCCAAACAGGTGATCGAGGTTCGACTTGAGTGGCTTGGTGCGTCCGAGCACCGAATCGAGCCAACTCAACGCCGGGCCATGCTCTGATCTAGCCGCTGCAAGCGTGCTATGCGATTCTCCACCGATGGATGGTCGGAGAACAACTCCATGACGCCGGCCTTGCTGGGAGCCGCGATGAACAGCGCGCTCAGCGGTTGCGCCTCGCGCAAGTCCTGTGATGGGATGTGCTGCATCGCTCCGGTGATTCGGAGTAGGGCCGACGCGAGCTGCTCAGGCGAGCCGGTCAAGATAGCGGACCCACGATCGGCGGCGTATTCGCGGTAACGGGACAGCGCCAGCACCAGCATGTGGCTTATCGCTGCCACCAGGACGCTGACGAGCAAGACGACCGCGAACGAGTTGCCGTTGTCCCGGTCATCTCGGGAGCCGAGTCCGAACCAGAAGCCCATCTGGACGATCCAGGCGGCGACCGCGGCAAACGAACCCGCCATCGTCATTACGACCATGTCACGGTTGCGTATATGCGTGAGCTCGTGGGCCAGCACGGCTTCGAGTTCCGGTTGCGACAGTTGCTGGAGCAATCCTCGGGTGACGGCGACCACGGCGTGGCTTGGGCTTCTCCCCGTGGCAAACGCATTCGGCATGTTGGAATCAATTAGAGCGACGCGTGGCATGGGAAGGTCGGCCTGCTGCACGAGTCGTTGCACGGTTCCGTACAGTTCCGGGGCCTGCTGCGCATCCACGATTCGAGCACCGACGCTCGAGAGCACGATCTTGTCTGAAAAGAAGTATTGGAAGAACAGCCCCACTAACGGGAGGGCGAAAATGAAAATTCCAAGATGGGTGAACCGAAAGAGAACAAAAGCAAAGATGATGTAGACAACGGTCAACAGGAGCATGGTGAACGCCATGCGAGCTTGCAATCCGACGTCTCGACCGTACCAGTTATTGCGTTTCATAACCCCACCTCCGGGGGTAAACTTGACAACTCAATTGTAAGACTTCGTGAGGGTGTCCGCAATACCCTACGCCCCGGAACTACACCGCGGCCCTGCGCTTGTATTGACGGTATGCCTTGGCAAAATAGTATCCGGCAATCAAAAAGTATCCCAGGAGGAGGATCAATCGAGCGGTAAGGCCGAGTCCTCCGGGCGAAAAGATCGTAAAGTAGGTGCCTGCCACCACCATTATGAATCCAAGGGTTACATTCAGCCAGAGCGGCGGCTGACGTCTGGTTCGACCCAGCGGCCGGTTTGCGCGGGCCCTGGGAGCGGAAGCTTCTACCGGCTCGGCTTCGGTGCTCATCGGGTCGCGTCGAACTCGGTTTCGAGGCTTTCTGCGTTGCTTACCCTTTGGGACGGGCATTGGTTCTCCTGTATCAAAGACGATTAAAAATGATGCCTGGATCTGATCGCTCGCCCGCGTGGTCGTGTGTGTTCACGAATCGTCACCTTAGCCGGCTGCGCTACGCTTCCCGCTGGACTCGGAGCGCGACCGGACATCGGAGACCTTCGGGATCTCCGTTTCCTCGGCGGGAGCGGGCGGCGCGACCGCAGTGGGGAGCGAACGGCCGAGCACGACATAAGCATAAAGCTCGCGCACGACGATGTGGATGATCCCGGCCACCGGTACGGCCAGGAACGCGCCCAGAAAGCCCCCTAACGGGTATCCGACCAGGACTGCCAGAATGGCCTCAAGTGGATGGATTCCCACTGCCATACTGTTGATCCGCGGTCCCAGGACGTTCGTGACGATCTGTTGAAATATCACGAACCACAGGGCCAGTAACACGGTAGTTAAAAACGGCATGAAAAAGAGTGAGATCAAGACGGCCGGCACGAGCGCGACCATCGGGCCGATCACGGGGATGGTTTGCAGCAAAAATGTCATGATCCCGATGAGTAAAGGGTAGGGAACGCCCAGAGCCGCAGCTCCGCCTCCTCCGAGAAGGCCCGCGAGTGTTGACAAAAAGAGCTGACCGCGGATATAGCCGCCGACGACTTTGTCGAGGCTGAGTACGAAGTACCAACCCTGTTCGCGGTACCTGCCCGGAATGAGGTTGACCGTGGAATGTACGATCCGACCCCCGTCATTCAAAAAGTAGAAGGCAATGATCATCGTCAAGGCGAAGTCGAGCAAGATGTTCGCCGTCTCGGAGAGGATCGTGATGGCATTGTCCAGGACCAGCGTGCCGCGCGAGCTCAATTGCTTCGCGGCGTCGCCGAATTTTGTGTGAATATCGGTGTGGATCCCATGCTCATCCAACCAGGTCTGGGAACGAAGCACGGCGATCGGTGTAGTCGACATAATATG
>DAINCT010000625.1:0-2447 GCA_036732245.1 Chloroflexota bacterium
TAGGTTGTTTGCACCCAGCGCCACTTCCCGACGCTCGCACACTCCGGTGACCACCGTACTCGTGCGTGCTCCATCGGTCCAATCATGAGGTGACAGCGAACGGAAAATGTCACCGGTCGCAACCGAAACCGGCGGTTTGACCAGTGCATACCACATGGGCTCAGGATCAGGAAGCGGCTGCACGAATTCGCCGCGTCCACTTACGAGCGATGTGCCGCCGTACAGAAAAAACGGCACATCAGACCCCAAATTGGCTCCGATGGCCGTTAGTTGCTCAAGCGATAGATTCAGCGCCCACCGTTCGTTCAGAAAGACGAGAGTTGCTGCGGCATCGCTGCTTCCGCCGCCGAGACCCGCGGCAAATGGGATTGATTTCTGCAGCATGAGATTGCCGCCCGGACTCCCCGGCGCCAGTTGGCGCATCGCCCGCGCCGCGCGCACAACCAGGTTCTCGTCGCCGCTCAGGGCAGGTTCCGACGACGCGAATGTCAACTCGACGCCATCGCCGTACTCGATTTCGTCGAAGAGGGTGACGGTTTGCATGACCGAAAGAAGGTCGTGATACCCGTCGGGTCGTTTCCCCAGCACTTCCAGCGACAGGTTGACCTTTGCATACGCGCGGTATCGCACCGGTCTAGCTATTCCTCTCGTAAATGAGGCGAAGGCCGACCAGCGTCAGATCGACATCAATATGCTGCACGCGTTCCGCGAGAGGCGAGACGGTCGTTGCCAGGCCACCGGTCGCGATGACGTGCACGTTGTCGCCCAACTCAACTGAGATTCGGTGCACCAGACCGTCGACCAGTCCCGCATATCCAAAGAGGATCCCCGATTGCAGACTCGTGACGGTCGACGTGCCGATGGCGGAAGCCGGGGGATGTAGGGCTACTCTGGGAAGTTGAGCGGTTCGAAGCAATAAGGCGTCTTCGGAGATCTCCAGACCGGGCGCGATTGCTCCTCCGAGGTACTCGCCGCGGGAGGAGATGACGTCGAACGTGGTCGCAGTGCCAAAGTCGACCACGATTGCGGGAGCGCCATACAGAGCGATCGCGGCGATGGCATTGGCAAGTCTGTCTGCTCCGACCGCGTTCGGTGGGTTGTAGCGCACGGGAATTCCGAAATCCAGTTCGTGCGACACGGTCATGGCCTCGATGTGCCAATACTGTTCGAGCGCTTGTTTGAGTGTCTCCTGGGCTGCAGGCACGACACTCGCGATGACGACGCCGTCGACATTCGTACCGTCTACGTCCGCGGCCTGGAACAACGACCGCAGCAGGACGGCGTATTCATCCGCGGTACGACGCGCTTCCGTCGTCAGCCGCCACCGGGCGATCAACCCGTCGTCCTCGAAGACGCCTGCCACGATATTGGTGTTTCCCACGTCCAGCGCAAGTAGCATGGACCCTCCTGCACGGGTGCTACTATTGGTCCAGCCTATCATTCACCTGGAGTGGCATGTTCATCGTCGGAGTCGTCGTCGGGCCCGCTCTGGCCATCGTGGTCGGAGACACGTTGCTCAAGCCAGGTAAAGTCGAACTTCGCTGGGTGGTGCTGGCCGTGGTTGCCCTCCTGCTGCTCATCGCTGTTATGCCGATTTTCACCGCTGAGTTAAAACTCGGTCTGATCATCGGCTTGCCGCTCGGTTTGCTGTTGGCCGCATCACCCATGTCGATAACGCCGGTGGATCGGCCGACCGAGTCCGGCTCACTGCTGTAGACTCTGGGCGCTGCTGGCTTGAGTCGGTGCCCACGCCCGTATTCCTTGCGCCCGGGAGATAGTGACACATGGAAGTCCTTACTGAGCCACGGGTCTATCTTGTAGGCCGCACGAGTATCGATCAAGAAGCAGTCGACGAGTTCTTATCGGACGAAAACACGGCCTGGGCGGCTGACACCGAGAATGGAGCTGAGCTCATCTCGGAGCTGGCTGGACGGGTATGTTACCTCTCGTTTGGAGAGAAGCAAGGCAGGCGTTCCAACCGTGACTACCTGACCAACATCATCGCCATGGAGCACGGGAGTGTGCTCGAGCACTCGGCCTGGAACTTCATCGTGACCGGTGTCTCACGTTCTTTCTCGCACGAGCTGATTCGCCACCGGGCCGGCTGGGGCTACAGCCAACTCAGCCAGCGGTACGTGGATGAATCCACCGCGAATTTCGTAGAACCGGACATCATCTCGATGGACGACTCGTTGCACGAGATCTGGTTTGAAGCCGTGCGAGCATCCCACGACGCGTATCGCCGTCTCGCCGAGGGACTGTCCGAACTGATTGAAAGGAAGTACCCGGAGATGCCGCGGCGCGACAAGCGAAAACGTGCGCGCGAAGCCGCGCGGAGCGTGTTGCCCAATGCGACCGAGACCAAAATATTCATGACCGCCAATGCCCGCGCCTTGCGCCACTTTATCGAGTATCGCGGGGCTGCCGACGCCGAGCCGGAGATTCGG
>DAINCT010000626.1:0-424 GCA_036732245.1 Chloroflexota bacterium
GAGAAAGCGCAACAGATGGTCCCCGCTCGGAATAAGTTGGATGTACCCTGGGTACCCTTTGTACTCAAGCCGGTAATCTAAACGATATCGAGGGATACGAGCAATCAGGTGCTTCCGTTCGGCTTCAGAGACCTCTGAAAGTTCCGGCTCGCTTGACAATGTGACTTCCACGCCGTGTCGCTTGGTCGTTTGCGTCATCACGTGTCGCCCTCTCGACCCGCCAACTCTCCAGGCTCCCTCAATGCCTGATTATGACATTGGTTCCGAACCATGGATTCGCCGCGCGACGGAACCCGACGTTACTCGCTGTTAAGCGTGAATCGAATCACGTCTACCCATGGTGGCACTTCGGTCGACTACTAGGAAAAGTCTCAGCACCTGCAGCGTTCCAGTCGTCGCGCAATTCTCGACTTAGTCCTACGCG
>DAINCT010000626.1:434-2430 GCA_036732245.1 Chloroflexota bacterium
CACCCGCCCGCACTGCCTCGTCCTGTCGCCGGTCGATCATTTCGGTCGCATATCGTGCCGCGCCCGCCAGAGACGTTTTATGCAGCACGACGTGAATCGGCACATCCGACAGCAGGTGACTGAAGCGGCCCTTACGCTCGAACTCCTGCACGAAGCGGCCGGTATCCAGCAACGGTAAGACGTGGAGCGGTATGCCTCCCGCCAGATACATGCCGCCGGTTGCCATGACTTTCATCGCCAGGTTGCCCGTCTCGGCCGCCAGGATCGACACAAACATCTCCACCGCGGCTCGACAGAGCGACGACTGGTTGGACGACCGCACCGCCGCCCCCACGATGATGGGCGTGGTGTCGTGAGCCCCGTCCAGTTGCTCCTCTACGTCTTCCAGCTCCGCATACCCCAGGCTCTCGCGGACGAACGAGTAGAGGTTCGGTATCCCGATGCCGGAACACACGGCTTCGTAGCTCACGTGGTCGAACGTGCGCCACAGATGCTGCAGCAGCTCGAGCTGTTCCGGGGTGGTGGGCGCGAAGTCGGCGTGACCACCCTCCGAGGCATGCGCGCGGTAGCGCCGGCCGTCCCAGGTCAAGAACGCCTCTCCCAGCCCCGTGCCCGGAGCGACTACCCCAATATTTCCATGGTCCACCGGCGCGCCGGCCTGGAGTGTGTGCAAGCTGCTCGACTGAAGTCCGGGTACTGCCCAGGCGATCGCTTCGAGATCGTTTAACAGATACACCGAGTCAATATTGAGCTCGCGCGCCAGCGCCTCCGCCTGTATCACCCATGGCAAATTCGTGATATGCGCTTCCCCTTGCACGACCGGGCCGGCCACGGCAAAACAGGCACGGTCGACGGAGAGTTCCCGGCTCCCCAAAAATTCCCGCACGATCGACTGGAGGTCAGGGTAGCGCCCGCTTGGATATTCAGCCTGCGCGCGCGGAGTCCGCGCGTCGCGCTCCAGGTCGTAAATCGCGAGGTCGGTCTTCGTGCCGCCGATGTCGCCGGCGAGCAGCATAAGGCGTTCTCCTCTTCCAAAATGGGCATCAACCCAACATTCTTATACAACGGAACGAGCCAGGACTCAGAGGACCGCCGAAATTCGCGAAGAATGGCGAAAATACGCCATTTTTTCGTGCATGGCACGCTTCTTGCCATATTTGAGGTCAGCAAAGATATCACAAGCTACATGCTTCGGTTGAATCCAGCATGCGTTCAAATAGAGGGAAGGTACGTCAGATGGTTCTGAGCTTCGAGCGAGCCTCGGCAGATCCGCTAGCACCACTCATGCCCCGCCTGGCCGATGCCGCGCCGACCTACGCCGTTCTTCTGAGCCGGGATGTCTACACCGGACGGTACCGAGCTACCGTGCCCGATCTCCCTGGCTTCAAGTGCGAAGCGGGTTCGGCAGCCGAGGCGACGGCCATCATTCGAGACGCCGTGACCGCGTGGATCCATTCCATGCGTAGCAATGGGAAAGACGTGCCCCGACCGGTCGAGCACTCGCTCGAGATGATCGAGATCGGTGTCCCGGCTGACCGACCCGATGAACGCAACGCGGCGCAACAGTACGCGGAAGTCGTCACCCGGGTGTTTGATTTGACCGAGCAGGCCCGGCGCGAGTTTCTGATTGCCGAGGCCGCCGTCATGGACGAGCGTTTTCCGGACGCCACTCGACACGTGGAGTGGAGCGCCGACCTATTTATGCAGGCGCGGAGTGTGCTGTCCGGTGCTCAACCGCACGGCGAGCTGGAACGGGTCCACGCGCTCCTGGAGTACGGCATCACGCAATCCATTCAAGGAACTCGCATGGGTCTCCAGGGGGCCTGCGAGCACGACGTCGAGACGGTGAGCCGCGCCGAAGAGTTCTGCGTGTCCGGCATGGAAGCGATCAAGTCGGCGCTGGCGGAACTGCGCCGCTTCGTAACGCAAACCTGATACTTGTTTTAGTCGAAAACGGGCCGGAACGCGATCGCGTTCCGGCCCGTTTTCGACTAAA
>DAINCT010000627.1:0-2413 GCA_036732245.1 Chloroflexota bacterium
GTGTAGATCTGCATGGTCGACGATGGCTTCCTTAAATCCACGGATTCGCTCATCGATGGACGATGCGGCCCATACACCCGGTACGGATCCACCCCACTGGAAGCCTACGATGGCCACTTCGCCCGTGCAGCCTGCTCCATTTGCCAGATATTCAGCAGCCAGCCGGCCACCCTGCAGGTTATCGGAGGTAATGTGGCTCACGATCGGGCAGTTCACGGCCGTGCGATCGACCATGAAAACGGGCACCCCGCGCCCGTGCGCTTCGGCAATGGCCGGTCCAACAGTTGCATCTGCCGCGCTGATCAGCAGCACGTTAACCCCTTCGGCCAAGAGCTCCTTGATGTCGGCACGCTGTTGCTCGGCCGAATTGTCGTGCTCGCGCGCCAGCACCGCAGCACCGCGGGCAGCGGCCGCTTCTCGCACCCCTTCGACGAGTTCGCGACAGAATAAATTGTCGTCAGACTCATAGCTCAGTCCGATGCGCTGTCCGCGCAGGGCCGGGTCGGAGGAAGGTGTCACCGTTCGACCCTAGCCTCGAAGGGCCGCCGTGTGAGACACAATACCCACACGCGAGTCTACCGAGAAGATTTGTTCCTCACGCGCCACAGACCCGAACCGATACTTCTCGATCGCGCCGAGCCGGATCGGTCTCCCGTGAATTTCAGCAAAACGCATGCTAATGACGATGTCATAGTGCTGTGTGATGTTCGCCATCAGCCGGGGCTCAAGCACCTCAACGGTGAAGGTGTCCATGCTCACGACACGCCGCGCGCGGAGATTATGCAAATGCGCCGTTATGAAGTCGATGGCGGACTGGTAGTCCGACGTAGCCAGGACGGTACTCATGCTGTCGACGCAGAGCCGAACACGCCTGCCCGGCGCTTGTAGGCCGTGGAGCAGTGAGTCTTCAACATCGAGGAACTCTTCGAGGTCGGTTGGATCGCTCATCGCGATGGCCTCGCGCGTCCCTTCACGGCCATACGCGTCCACAAACACCAGGCGCCCCAGCCGCTCGTGGGCCCAAATGGGAGTCCCGAAATGGGCCAGCGTTTTGCGCGTCATCGCGGGCACCTCATCGCAGTCGATGAACCCGCACCACTCGCCGCACTCCAATGCCTCGTGGACAAAGAGCAGCGTCGAGAGCGTCTTGCCGATACCGGTATCCCCCACCACCATGACCTGGGCGGGAACGGGTACACCCTCGCTCAGGAGCTGATCAAACGCGGCGACTCCCAGATAGGCGCGCCGGTCATCATTTGAGGTGTCGATGGGTTTTGGTTTGAGCGGTGGGAAAACTCGAAGACCGTTGGCCAGAAACTTGAAGGGGTGCCGTCCCGCCATGTGCTGCTGACCACGCGTCTTCAGAATCTCGAGGTGCCGACGCCGGGTTGGGTCATCTCCACGGGTCGCGTACGAGAGGCGAACGACCGCGTCCACCACGTATTCCTCGAATGGAATGCCCTGGCCGCCGCGCTCCTCCATTTCCGAGAGCAAGAGCGCGGTCATGTCCTGGTGTCGCATGCTGCGCAAGATCACGTTGAGGATCTCGCGAAGACGCACTTCGTCGTTCGTGAGTTGACGCAGATTGGTCACGCTGTCGACGAGCACACGCTGAGGCTTAGGGCCCCGAGCCAGTCGTCCCCACAGGTCCTCGCCCTCGGAGAGAAAGCGATGCAGCACGTCCGGAGTAATGCAGACGACACTCAGCTTTCCTTCCTGCGTGAGACGGCGCAGGTCCCATCCAAAGTTGAGGGCGTCGCGGTACAGCTGTTGCGGCGTCTCCTCGAAGGTCAGGACCAGGCTCTGCTCTCCGCGCGAAACGACGCCATGATGGATAAATTGCAGGCCGAGAGTGGTCTTGCCGGTGCCGGGCGCACCCTCCACCAGTGCCATCGTCCCCGCGACCAAGCCACCGCCCAGCAGTTCATCGAGGCCAGGGACTCCCGTTGGTACCAGATCCACCATATGCCCCACCATTTCGGGTGAAGCGGGCGATACGCCGCCTCAGACGCATGCCTCGCGTGTGCCGAAATATAGCATAGTAGCGGACCTGGCAGTAGACAGATAGGAAGAACTCTACCGCAGACAAAGTCGTTGCGTCGGGGTCCCTCCCGTCCAGCCCGGACAAGCCGAATACTTGGTGAGGGCGGTGGGCCTCTCGAGCTGGTCGAATTCGTGAAGCAGTGCTTGGATCGCCGCTACACCGCATAACATTCGACTCACGCGGGGGCGACGACGCGAGTAATACATGCGGGTTCAATGGCGCCCTCGCTACTATATAGGTCACTTTCTGTACCCGCACAGTCTTGTTATTCATAGGAAAATAGAGAGTCAAGGGACTTCTCGACCAACCCACAAAATCAGGTCTCACGCTGGAGAAAGTGGTCACGGTCAGTGCGTACCGACCCAGGAA
>DAINCT010000628.1:0-2406 GCA_036732245.1 Chloroflexota bacterium
GGCGCTAACAATCGAATGGGCAAAGCGCCAGCGGTTTGCGCGAGCGATGACTTTAGCGGCATTGGCAGTCTCATGCCTGGCCATCGCAGCGCACGGTCAGTCGGCGACCCCCGAGACGTGCCCAGGACCGGCGGAACAGAGCATCGCCAACAACACGTCTTACCCCCATGAGAGCAGCGGTGCGGCTTTCGCCGCGACTGTCCAGCGATGCCTGGCGAGCATGCACCAGGGGATGGACGCAGCGCTATCAGGACCACCCGGAAGCGCTGACGCCGCATTCGTAGCAGCAATGATCGCGCACCATCAAGGCGCAATCGACATGTCTCTTGCCGAGCTTCGCTTCGGACACAACGAGCAACTCCGACGCCTGTCTCAGGAAATCGTCGTGACGCAGCAGCAGGAGATCCAGGTAATGCGCCTGGCGCTGGGTCAGCAGATCGACACCGCCGCGGTTGCTCAGGGCTCCTCGCGGACCGTTTCATCGGGCGATCCCCCGCCGGCACAGGGCACGGTGCCGATTACCCATCGCGATCGCGTCTATGCTGCTGAGCAGTTCTCCAACACCGTGTCAGTTACCGACCCCGCCGACAACAGACTCGTTGGCGTCATTCGCCTCGGCGATCCGCAGCCGGGAAACTTCAGTCCGATTTACCGCGGGCAGCTGCTCGTCCACGGTCTGGGGTTCTCTCCCGATCACAAAACCCTGGTCGTTGTTTCAATCGGTACGAACTCTGTCTCATTCATTGAAACGGCGACCAATACGGTTAAGCACGTCACGTATGTCGGTCGCGCGCCGCACGAAGCGTTCTTCACGCCGGACGGCAAGGAGGTCTGGGTCACGGTTCGCGGCGAGGACTACGTGTCCGTTCTCGACGCCCAGAGCATGGAGGAAAAAACGCGAATCAAGGTTCCTCCCGGCCCCGGGATGCAGATTTTTTCGCCCGACGGAAAATACGGGTACGTATGCTCATCCTTCACCCCGCAGACGGTAGTGGTTTCCGTCGCCGATCATCAGATCGTGGGTCAGATGAAACAAGAGAGCCCGTTTTGTCCCAACATCGCAGTGACGCCTGATGGCGGACAGGTCTGGTTCACGTTGAAGGATGTTGGCAAGACGATGGTATTCGACGGCCGCCCGCCCTTCACGCTTTTGAAGACGCTCGACACGGGGCCGATCACCAATCACGTAAACATCGCCACCAACTCGAATGGCACGTTTGCCTATGTGACAGTCGGTGGATTGAACCAGGTGCAGGTCTTCCGTACGAGTGACTTCACCAAGGTCGCTACCATTCCCGTGGGTCGCCTCCCGCATGGCATCTGGCCATCGGGAGACGGGAGTCGCGTCTATGTCGGGCTCGAGAATGCGGACGCGCTCATTGCGATCAACACGTTGACCAACAAAGTCATCGCCACCGTTCCCATCGGTCAGGCACCCCAGGCTCTCGTCTATGTCCCCAACGCTGTTCCTATGGGTGATGGCGCACAGGGACTTCAACCACTCGGCGTGGCTGGGCAGGCTGCACACCTTTCGCTCGTGCCGTTCCAGAACGGAAGGGGCACCGGTGGTGCGGAGACTGCGCCTACGAGCATAACGCTTTTCGATCAGGGCCTGGTGCAGGTGCTGCAAGCGGCAGTAACCGGACTGCAGCCGAGTCAACCGTACGTGCTCGCACTCTCGAGCAGCGAAGGCGGTGATGGAACCATCGAGCCGCTGTCCGCCTTCACCACGAATCCGGCCGGTTCTGCCATCGTGAACTCTGTTGGCCCGATTCGACAGACAGTGCGCGGCGAAGGTGCCAGACAGCGCCGCTATCTAGTGATCCTATCGGGAACACCAGACAAGCTCGGCCCGCTCGTGCAAGTTCAGGTGCCCTGACAGCGAGGCAGCGGGGGAGCCGAGACAGCCGCCAGCGGTACTTCCCGTCGCGTCGCCGCGAGCGCAACTCGGTTTCGAGTGGGATCCCTTTCGCCAACCCATCCTGACGCCGCGCGTACATCTGGGCGGCGTCATCCGGGTGGACCGGAGCACGGTAGTTGGCGACCATCACGTCATCGAGTTTGAGTCCCCAGTACTCGAGCGCGGTACGGTTGGCAAACAGACACGTACCGGTCGTGCTCTGAACGACGACATTCACCGCAATCGCATCGGCGATGTGGCGCCACTCGAGCTCGTTCTCGCGAAGCACGACGTCCAGACGGGCAATCCCGTCGACTTCCAAAGGCGACCCGCGTTCGCCTGACCGCTCAACGGAGTTCATTTCAATCTTAGAATACGCGCGGCGCAGGGAAATTGAAACCGAGTCAGATTGTTTGCAGACGTACAAAGCGTTACTCCGGCCCTCGATCTACAGGGGCTCATCCGGACTGCCGCTCATTGCGCGATTTGGGATGAAAGCCAACGTG
>DAINCT010000629.1:0-2403 GCA_036732245.1 Chloroflexota bacterium
CCGGGCCGCCGTGCCAACCTGGCTGTTCACCGCGACCTACTTACTCGTGTGGTCAGTTTTCGGCGGTCTGGCCTATGCAGCGGCCATGGGTGCCGAACGTGTCGGCGGTAACAGTTCTTGGTTTATGTCAAATGGTCAGCGGCTAGCGGGTGTCGTGCTGATTGCTGCGGGGATCTATCAGCTCACGCCGCTGAAGAGGGCCTGCCTCGCAAAGTGTCGTTCACCGCTTGCCTTCATCATGACCTCCTGGCGCGATGGTTACGCCGGCGCGGTGAGGATGGGCTTGAGCCACGGCCTTTATTGTCTGGGTTGTTGCTGGCTGCTGTTCGTTATCCTCTTCCCCTTGGGAATGATGAATATCGCGGCGTTGGCCGTGATCACGCTACTGATCTTTGCCGAGAAGTCGCTGCCGTTTGGCGGTCGGCTTTCCTGGGTCGCCGGCGGGGCCCTGATCTGCTACGGGTTCGCCGTGGTGTTCTTCCCGAGCTTGATCCCGCTGCAAGTGCAACAGCATCCGATGTTGGGTGGAATGTAGCCCGAGCGGAAGCACATCACCGTTGAGGAACCGCCGACGCGAACACGTGCCAGGTGCAGCGCGTGGGCGCTTCCACATGAATGACCGGACTGCCAATCTTGAGATCGGTCAGGCTTTTCGTGGCTCTCCAGGGTAGGTGCCGAATGACCACAGGTTGCCTTCCGGATCGCGTACTGCGAAGTCACGAGATCCGTAATCCGTCTCGTGTAGCTCACGGACGACCGGCGCGCCTGCAGCTTTCGCTCTGGCAAAGAGAGCGTCAGGATCATCGGTCACCACGTACGCCGCGAAGGTACCGGGGGTCACGGCCCAGGGGTCTTCGGAGCCCGAAACTGGAGCGGAGCCGAGCATCACGCCGCCGCCGGGCGGCCAGGACAACTGTGCGTGATCGACGCGGTCGCCTTCGCCATATACGACAGTCTCTTCGAAACCAAACGCATCGACAAGGAACCGAATCAAGGCGCGAGCATCGCGCGCTCGGAGCGTCGGCCAAACCTGTGGCGGAGGCGGCTCAGAAGTCATGCTGAATGCTAGCAGCGAGAGGAGACGGATAGCCTGCGGCGCTCGAAAGCCTCGTGCGAGCCTGTCACCAAACCGGGCCGCCGACCGAGCGGGTCTTGAAGTTCATCTCCTGGTCAAGGCCCCAGCTGATGATCCGTGTGGGCCTGATCCTGAACATTTCATTCGAGAAAGTGTCCAGAATCTGCTTTCCTCCCGACTCGAGAACCTCAGCCTGCCCAGGATCTCGATCCCTCGTTCGATCCACGGGCTAAACGATGCAAGGTCATCGACGACGATGGCCACCTGTGGATTCCGCTGCACGTCGTGGTACTTCTTACGCTTGGTGAAGTCCTGGCCACCAACGTCGATCGTGTCGTGATCGGGGTTGTAGCGGAACGGCACCGGCGCGACGTGCGGCTCGGCATTCGGTCCGACCGTACCGAGGCGGCCCAGCCGTTGAGTCTGTAAGTAGGCAATCTCTGTTGCCGTGAAGCTACTCATATCCACTCTCTTCGGCAGGCGGGCCCCGCTCGACATTAGACACGTTTTGCCAAGAGTGTACTCCTGACCCGGCAAAACGGCAACCCAGGCTCGGCGCCGTACGAGGACGACGTGGCGGCGACTTACCGCTCTTACAAGCCGGAGCACCCGCTGACTAGTGACCAGCAGTTCTCGGGAAGGCTCGAGCGGTTGGCCGGGACCGTGGGCGGAGAGGAACGGCCCGGATTGCGCGTGCTTCGACACTTTCGCCCGCGGAGGCGAGAGAGGCGCCGATCGACCTCCACCCCTACTACTAAGGAGTCCTAGCCGTTCGAGGTTGTGACCTCTAGACACTCCCGCGCACAAAGCCCACTGGTCCGAACCCAAGGTCACCGGCTTCAACTGATTGGAACCCGGCCGCTTCGAGCAGCGGTGATAGGTCCTGCGCGCCACGGTGCATGCGCCGGTGAAGAAAGCTAAGCGGTGTGAAATGGATTTGATTTCTCTCGGACCGCTTGATGTCCACCACCAAAAGACGCCCGCCGGGCCTAAGTACGCGTCGCGCTTCGGCGAGCATCTCGCTCCGCAGGGCCTCGGGCAAGTGGTGCATCATGAAGCTGCTCAGAACCAGATCGAAGGTCGAGTCGTCGAAGGGCAGAGCTTCGGCGGCGACAACCAAGAGACTTCCGAGTTGCCTTGTTTCGAGCCACCCGTATCATCTCTGACGAAGGATCGATGCCCGTTATCCGGCCGGCGCTTCCAGACCGTTTGCGCGCCAGCATGGTGAGGTCGCCGGTGCCACATCCCACGTCGAGAACGTCCTCACCGGACCCGACGCCGGCCAGCGAGATCGTCTTCTCCCGAATTTTGCGCGCTCGTCCCAGAGT
>DAINCT010000630.1:0-2394 GCA_036732245.1 Chloroflexota bacterium
TTACAGCCACGCAAAAACATCGACGTGCTGATTCGAGCCTTTGCAGCGATCCGACGCCGGGCTGACCTTCCCCACATATTGGCACTCGTCGGTGCGCGCGGCTGGATGTATGACGATCTCTTCGCTCTGGTGCAGCGCGAGGGGCTCGGCGAGCACGTGAATTTTGTCGATTATGTTGCTTCCGACCGATTGCCGCTCTGGTATAATTCTGCCGACTTGTTCGCTTACCCGTCGGCCTACGAAGGCTTTGGACTTCCCGTCTTGGAAGCGATGGCATGTGGCGTTCCCGTCATTACGTCGGCCTCCAGTGCGCTCGTGGAACTCGCCGGCGATGCGGCCATCACCGTACCACCCGGATCTCAGGAGGCTCTCGAATTGGCATTGATGCGCGTCCTGGGTGACGAGGCGCTCCGTGCGCAGATGCGCGCAAAAGGCTTGATTCGCGCCTCCGCGTTTTCGTGGGATCGAACCGCCTCCAATACGATTGCCGTGTACGAACGGGCGCTCGCGGAGGGCGTTTCTTGATCGAGTTCAGTCCGAGCGTGAGAACCGACGCGCGCGCCCGTTCCGCGTCGCTGCGTCGCTTCGTTCCGCTCACTATTGTGGCGCTCGATGCCTCACTGATTTACGCCGCATTCATCCTGGCCTACTGGCTGCGATACACACTTCAGCTCGGACCCCATATCCAACAGCAGATTACCTTCTGGCGGTATCAGCCGCTGGCCGCCCTGTTGGTTCTCGTCATGATGCTGGTGCTCGTGGCCAAGGATGCATATCGCCGCCGCATGAGCCGCGATGTCGTGGCCGAAGCCATCATCATCTTCAGCGCGTCGACCATCTCGGTGGCTACGATCGTGGTGGTGACCGCCATGCTCCACCAGTGGGAATACTCGCGAGCGGTGATCCTGTACGTCTGGGTACTTGCGATCGTCCTGGTGATCTCCGGACGAGCACTGCACCGCAGCCTACGATCGCTTTATTACCGCAAAGGACGGGGTGTCAGTAGATTGCTGGTCGTAGGTGCGACCGATGTCGGCAAGATGATCATGCAAAGCGTGATGAACCGACCCGACTTTGGTTATCACCTGGTGGGCTTCGTCGAGCACCGTCCCTCGCCCTCGGTCCAAAACTTCGGCCGCTTTCATGCCCTCGGAACTCTTGCCGACGTAGCCGCGCTCGCCGAAAGCGGCGCTATCGACGAAATCATCATCGCTTTGCCGGCGTCTGCACACGAGGAGATGTGGACGATTCTCAGCGTCTGCGAGCGCGTGGGAGTCGGCATGAAGTTGGTGCCGGATCTCTTCGAGATGAGCCTGGGACGGGTCCAGATCGACGACATAGCCGGCATCCCACTACTCGATGTGCAGGAGCGATCGCTCCGGCAGGCAGCGCGGGCGGCAAAACGCGCCACCGACATGGTCCTGGCGACCGCACTGTTGCTTCTTTCCGCACCCGTCATTGGTTTGTTCGGCGCGTTGGTGCGTATGGAGTCCGAGGGACCCGCTTTCTTGCGTCAGCAACGCGTCGGCGTTAACGGCAGGCCATTTACTTGTCTCAAACTGCGTACCATGCGGGTCGACGCGAGCGACGTCCGAGCATCCCTCCAGGCTATGAACGAAAGTGACGGACCGCTCTTCAAACTGAGGAACGATCCGCGCTGTACACCGCTCGGTAAACGAATCCGCCGTTGGAGTCTGGATGAATTGCCACAGTTGTGGAACGTAGTGAGAGGCGACATGAGCCTGGTCGGACCGCGTCCGCCCCTACCGCACGAAGTGGCACAGTACGACGACCGCCAGTTGCGTCGACTCGAAGTCAAACCGGGGATGACGGGTATCTGGCAGATCAGCGGCCGCAGCGATCTGTCGTTCGATGAGATGGTAATGATGGACCTGCACTACGTCGAGAATTGGTCCCTTGGACTGGACGTCACGATTCTGCTGCGTACCCTGGCCGCCGTGCTCGCGCGGCACGGAGCCTACTGACGCATGGAATGGTCCGCCTACTGGGGCGTCGTACGGCGGCGCTGGTACATCCTGCTGGCGATCGTGATTCTCGACCTGCTGGCGAGCGGGGCAACTTACGCGCGAAGCCGTCACACGGCCGGATACCAGGCCTGTACCACGCTCTACGTGGCCGATGTCTCGGCGCCCAGCCTGATCGCTGCCCCGCAGACGACGCTGGAAACAGCCGGTCAACTATTGGCGGGAGAAACAGCCGCCAATTTTTTCGGTGATGATGTACTCGACGTAGCCGAATCCAATGTTGTCACGAACTTCGTGAGCGCCCGTCTGGCCGGAAGATCGCTGCCGAACAGCAGCCAGTCGGATATCAATGGTTCCGTTTCCGGTTCCCGACACGACCGCACCGTTGCACTCTGTGTGACGAACCCGA
>DAINCT010000631.1:0-2371 GCA_036732245.1 Chloroflexota bacterium
GGACACCAGGAGAGCTGGGGGAACTAGGCGAACGACGATCGGGTTCCGCTGCGCTTCATCGCCAAGGTCGCGAGGACCGCGCCCACACAGAAGAGAAGGGCAGTGACGAGGCCATGTCGGATGGCCAGGGCAAGGGATAGCCGAAGGGCCGCGCTTGCCTTGTCCAGAAGAGCTATTTCTCGGGCGACGGCGGTTGCCAGGCGCGTCGCGTGATGGCTGCCCGGGGGGACATGCGCTGCTGCCGCACGAGTGACGCTTTGCAGGGCGGTGCGATGGAAGCTCGGGCTGACCAGAACCTGCGGACTGCCGGTAAGGCGCACTCCATCCGATGCGAGCCGCGCGGTAAGGGACGCCGGGAGCTGGTGCTGCAGCTCGGCGGCGAGGGAGACGTTCACGACCGTCCCGACCAGCGCAATACCCAGCACCCCACCGATCTGACCCAGATAACGCACCACGCCAAAGCCCGCTCCTAATTGGGTCGCCGGCAACACGGTCTGCACGACGACCGCCGTCGCGGTGAAGAGAATCCCCATGCCGAAGCCCGCGACCACGACAAAGAGCGCGACGGAGACAAGAGCAATGCCGGGAGCCATCTGAGAGAGGAGCGCCAGACCGCCAGTCATACAGCCCACTCCCATGGCGGCAACGGCCTGATAGCGCCGGAGCCGCGCGATCACCACGCCGGCCAGCGCGTTCCCGAGGACGATGCTGAGCGAGAAGGGGGTCATGACCAGACCGGCGGTGGTGGGAGAGACGCGCAGCACGCCCTGTAGGAAGAGTGGGACGTAGAATGCCATTCCGAACAGAGTCATCCAGAGGAAGAAGGTCAGGGCAGCATTCGCGGCAAAGACGCGGCCCCGGAACAGGTCGAGCGACAGCACAGGGTTACGCGCCCTGCGCTCCACCAGGATCAGGAGGACTGCGAGGAAGACGGCGAGGCCGAGCATGACCTGCACCTGTGGCGCTCTCCAGGACCGGCTTCCTTCTCCCGCCCAGGTGAGTCCGATCAGGAGGGAGAGAGTGGCAGCAGCGATGAGCACGGAGCCCGCGAGGTCGATACGAGCGGCCATTGTCTGCCCGTTACCATGGCGGCCCACCGACCGGCCACCCGGGTACGAGAGCAGCAACGCGGAGAGGGCGAGGATGCCCAGGGGTAGGTTGACGAAGAATACCCAGCGCCAGCGCGTGCCATCAGTGACAAACATCGGCACTAGCGGGCCATACTCAGCCAGCCAGCCGCCCAGTGTCGGGCCAATGACGCTGGAGATGCCGTAGACGCTTCCCAGGATGCCCTGCCACCGGGCACGATCCTCCGGCGGGAAGATGTCGGACACGCTCGCGAAGACGAGCGAGATGCCGATCCCCGCACCCAGACCCTGGAGAGCCCGAAAGGCGATGAGCTGATCGATGGACTGCGCAGCGCCGCAGAAAAGGGAGCCAACCAGGAAGATGGCACCACCGCCCAGCAGGAACGGCTTGCGTCCGAACAGATCGGACAGCGTGCCGGCGATGGGGAGCATGATAGTGGAACCCAGCAGGTACGCGGTGACGGTCCAGGTGTACCGGTCGAAGCCGTGGAGGGTGCCGATGATGCGCGGCATCGCCGTGCCCACGACGGTCTGATCGAGGGCCTCCAGCAAGAGCGTCACCATGAGGGCGCCCATGACCAGGACGGCTCGACCGCCAACGGGCCGGCCATCTTTGGACGCGTCAGGCACGAGGTTGAGGTCCATGTGGCCAGTATAGAAAACGATTTCGAAAATAGTCCAATTTTTTCGAGGTTGTTCAGTAGGCCGGCGCTCGAGACGGACAATGCGGGACGGTGGCTGCCCAACGACATTCGCCGGGGTGAAGAGCGGAGCGTAGAATGCACCATGGCGGAAGACCCATCTGACCGGCCGCTCACCATGGCGGAGGTCGCGGCCGCGGCAGGCGTGTCGGTCCCCACGGTCTCCAAGGTGATCAATCAACGCTCGGACGTTGCGCCCTCTACTCGTGAACGCGTGCAGCGTGTCCTCACCGAACGCGGCTATGTGGTCAATCGCGCCGGTCGCTCCCTGCGGCAGGGAACGAGCCGGCAGATCGACGTCATCTCGCAGGATCTGGACAGTTACTACGCCTTCCAGATCCTGCGCGGAATCCAGGACGCGCTTCTGGCGACCGACGTGCGTGCGGTCCTGGCTTCCACCCACGACCATCGCCAGCGAGAACTGCAGTGGATCCAGCGGCTGGCGGACGGATCGACTGATGGCGCCATCCTGATCCTGGCCGACCGTACCTCCCTCCATCTGCAGGAGCTGCGTCGCCGCGCCATTCCGTTCGTCGTGGTCGACCCGGCGGGCGAACTGGGGCCGGACGATCTCTCCGTTAC
>DAINCT010000632.1:0-2366 GCA_036732245.1 Chloroflexota bacterium
ACGACGGGAAAGCCGAAAGGAATAGTGCACACCACTGGCGGATATCTCACCGGGGTAGCTACGACCACGAAGATGGTGTTCGACCTTAAAGACGAAGATGTGTTCTGGTGCACGGCGGACATTGGCTGGGTAACGGGGCATTCGTATCTCGTATATGGCCCACTCGCGAATGGAGCGACGTGCGTGATGTACGAGGGGGCGCCCGATTGGCCGAAGCGCGATCGTTTCTGGGACATCATCGAGAGGCGGCGGGTGACGATCTTCTACACGGCGCCGACCGCGATTCGCGCGTTCATGAAATGGGGCGATGACTGGCCTGCCGGGCACGATCTCTCGAGCCTGCGTCTGCTGGGGTCGGTTGGCGAGCCGATCAATCCGGAAGCGTGGATGTGGTATCGCGAGCACATCGGCGGCAATCGCTGTCCGATCGTCGACACGTGGTGGCAGACGGAGACGGGTGCGATCGTGATATCTCCGCTGCCGGGCATCACGCTAACCAAGCCCGGAAGCGCGACCAAGGCATTGCCGGGGTACAGCGCCGATCTGCTCGACTCTACTGGCAAGCGCATCGAGGTGGGCGGCGGACTGCTCGCGCTTACCAAACCGTGGCCGGCGATGCTGCGCACGATCTGGGGCGACGACGAGCGGTACGTGGAGACCTATTTCTCGAAGTGGCCGGGCCGCCCCGATCTCTACTTCCCCGGGGACGGAGCAAAGCGCGACGGCGAGGGCTACTTCTGGATCCTCGGCCGCGTGGACGATGTGTTGAACGTGGCGGGGCACCGAATCGGCACGATGGAAATAGAGTCAGCTCTAGTGGAGCATCCCGCGGTGGCCGAGGCCGCTGTTGTCGGCAAGACTCATGACCTCAAAGGTCAGGCGATTGCGTGTTTCGTCACTTTGCGAGATGGAAACACTCAGAGTCCGGCGCTGCGAGAAGAGCTCCGCGAATTCGTCGCCAGGAAAATCGGCGCGCTCGCACGTCCGGACGACATTCTGTTTTCCGCGGATCTCCCCAAAACGCGCTCCGGGAAAATCATGAGACGATTGTTGCGCGACATCGCCGAAGGACGGGCGCTCGGTGACACGACGACGCTGGCGGATCCCAATGTTGTCGCCAGTCTGAGGGACGAGTACGAGGAGAAGGAAGGCTAATTCCCTATCACCATTGGTCTGTCGTGCCCAACTGTTGCATCCCCTTTGGGCATAAGGGGTTAACCCACGCCACCCGAATAAACACCGACGCATTTCGGCGATAGTGCTAATGTCAAAATCATTTCCCCTAAAACGCCTCAAAAACCGGTTGCAGATGAGGTCTTTTCTCGTCTTATAAGGGAGTAGTACCCAACCGCTTTGAAAGGACCGGTTTCGCCTACTCGGCACCGGCACCATCAAGACTTCCTGGAGAGAAATCACAATGAAAGCGACCCGTTTACTTCTGGCCGCGATGGTGCTCGGAACTGCCATCGGTGCAAGCCAGGCCAATGCGCAGTGCAGCAGCAGCTCTGGCAGTTGCTTCACCACGAATACCGCGTCGGTTACAGTTGGCGCGCTGGTCAAGCTCGGCATGACCACGACAACGACTGCATTGACCGCTCCCTCAGTGACAGACATCGAAAGCGCACTGTCGCTCGACGACGTGGGCCCGGTCTTCACGGTCAAGTCTAACCGCAGCTGGAACCTCAAGATCAAGTCGTTCAACGCGACTAACTTCGACTACACCGGATCGGATCTTGGTGTAAAGCCCATTAGCGATCTGTCGTGGGCGACTACCTCGGGTGGCACCTATGCAGCAATTACTGCCAGCGATGTGAGTATCGCTTCAGGCGCGAGCTCCAATAGCACCACGGTGAATTCGTTCTTTCGCACCAGCTGGGCCGGCGGATTCTCGGCTCCAAGCAATGCTCCTGGCCTGTACAGCCTGCCGATCGTCTTCACCCTGACGGCTCCGTAACAGTGAAAATCTCTTGCTCTCGCTCGCCCGAAAGGGCGGGCGCAGAGCGTAGAGGGCGAGCACGGGCAACCGTGCTCGCCCTCTGCGCTGTAGGGGTAGTGGTCTCGCAGCCTGTGTCCGCGCAGCTGCTCGTAGATCCGCTCGAGGTAACCATGACCACCGCGGGCAATAACCGCGTGTCGGCCAGCTTCTCACTCTCGAACACGTCGGATGCCGCAGTCCAGGCGACGATTACGCGCCAGGATTGGGACCGCGTCGAGAACGGGGACAATCGGTTCCTCCCCTCTGGCACCAGTGGTTCGTCGTGCGGCGCGATGCTGAGCGCATCACCGCTTTCGATTCGTGTCGAGGCACACTCTTCCCGGATAATCCGCCTTGGCGCCCAGAACGCGGCCCCACTGACCAAGGAATG
>DAINCT010000633.1:0-2364 GCA_036732245.1 Chloroflexota bacterium
CTGGCTGCGTTCCTCGCGAGCGACAGCTTCGGGTGCTTTGATTCCCCGGGACCTCGGGCTGCTCAGCTATCTCCCGGTCGCCGCCGCCGCCGTGATCGCGATCCGGCAGGAGCTGATCCACGCCCCCGGGGACGCGGTGCTCTTTTGGTCTGGCCTGACGGTGTTGGTGTTGGTCCTGATCCGCCAGATGCTTGCCCTGCGCGAGAACGATTCCCTGAGCCGCACCCTGGAGCGGCGGGTCGCTGAGGTGCTCCAAGAGCGACGCAACCTGAAGAGCAGCGAGGAGAGTTTTCGGTCGCTCTTCGACCAGAACCCGCAGCCGATGTTTGTCTCGAAGCCTGAGACGGGGCGTTTCGGCGACGGGGATTGGCGGTTCCTCTCGGTCAACAGGAGCGCCCTCGAGCTGTACGGCTACACGCGCGACGAATTTCTTTCGCTTGGCCCCGGAGACCTGCGGACCGGGGGGGCGCCGGGCCTCCTGGCGGCCGACCTGCGTTCTGTCGTCGATGGGCGCGTTCGTTTCGACGGTATTCAACACCGCACGAAGTCGGGCGATGTTCTCGATGTCGAGCTTGAGGTCCGGGAGACGCGCTTCGAAGGCAACAGCGCCAAGCTGGTCTGCACGCGCAACGTGACGGAGACGGTGCGTCTGCAGCGTGAGCTCGAGCACCAGGCATTCCACGACGGTTTGACCGGGCTGCCCAATCGATCGCTGTTCCACGATCGCCTCGAACATGCTCATCAGCGCCTGCAGCGCAATGCCGGCCTCTACGCGGTGCTGATGGTTGACCTTGACAATTTCAAAACCGTCAACGACAGCCTCGGCCACGGAGCCGGTGACGCGCTCCTTATCGAAGTCGCCAAACGGCTCACCCACACGATGCGTCCCAGCGATACGACGGCTCGCCTGGGAGGAGACGAGTTCGCGATCCTCCTCGAGGATCTGCCGGATGAACAGGGAGCCGCCACCGCCGCGAACCGTCTACGCGGCGCGTTGCTCGCGCCCTTTTCCGTTGGAAGTCGGGCGCTGACCGTCACAGCCACCGTTGGCATCGCCACGTCCACCGGTGCCGATGTCCCATCGGACGTCGTTCGCAACGCCGATGTGGCTCTCTACGTGGGCAAGGCGGGCGGCAAGGACCGCCACCACATGTTCTCCGAGGACATGCATGCATCTGCCTTGGAGCGGCTGACCCTTGAGCAGGATCTTCGAGACGGTATCGGCCATGCGGAACTGATGCTCCAGTACCAGCCGAAGGTTGACGCGCGAAGCGGACAGTTGCGGGGAGTCGAAGCGCTGGTGCGCTGGAATCACCCCACTCGTGGTCGGCTCTCTCCTGATGCGTTCATTCCACTGGCGGAGCAGTGCGGCCTGATCACGGATGTCGACGACTGGGTGCTACGGGAAGCATGCCGCCAGGCGCGTGTGTGGTCGACGTCGGACACCGGGCAGATTCCGGTTGCGGTCAACGTCTCGGGGAAGAACCTCGTGGCGGCCAGGTTGATGACGCACGTGCAGAGAGCATTGGCAGAGAGTTCCCTTGATCCCCGCCTGCTCGAGCTGGAGATCACCGAGAGCTCCGCCATCCCGCTGGACAGCGAAACGCTGAGTCTTCTGCAGGAGATTCGCGAACTTGGCGTGAAGATCGCGGTCGATGATTTCGGGACCGGCTACTCCGTTTTCAGTAGGCTCCAGGGATTCCGGATGGACACGCTCAAGATCGACCTGTCCTTCGTGCGGGCCATCGAGGCAGGCAAGGATGCACCCATCGTCGACGCGATGATCTCGATGGGGCGCAGCCTCGGTCTCCTGGTCGTCGCTGAGGGCGTGGAGACCGAAATACAGCGCGAGTACCTGACCAGGAAGGGCTGCTCCCAACTGCAGGGGTACCTGATCAGCCGACCTGTCGGTGCCGCCGACCTGGCGGCGTGGTCGAAGCGGATTGACGTGGGATTGCTGGGCAACCAGAAGGCCTTGCCCAAGGCGTCGTGACCGCGATGAGGCGTGGTGGAACGGCAACTGAAATGGCCCTGTCGACTGGACCGCGGCGAATGGGTGGTCACCGTCGCTCACCTCCGCGCCGACCTGGCGTTGGCCTCAGACAGCACCCAGATCATCTTCTGGCAGGGAGCCGGTGGGCATCTCGATGAGGTGTGGTCGAATGGCCACTGGAATGGGCCGGTGGACTGGAGCGCCTAGGCCGCCGGGGCCCCGCCGATGAGGAGGACATCGCGCTGCAGGGCGTGTGTCACGCGGACATTGCAAGGAACTGTCCGGAATCGTAGATCGAGTTCGCAGATCGTCAGCCGCCCGCATGGGTGACCGTGATGAGGTCACCGAATCCCGAAGTAGCCCCCCCTGAC
>DAINCT010000634.1:0-2362 GCA_036732245.1 Chloroflexota bacterium
GAGATAGACTTCAGTCTTTCCGCTGCCCGTCACCCCATGCAACAGGAAGATATCCGAGCCGCTTTGCTGGATCGACGTGCGAATCGCTTCGTACGCATGTCGCTGAGCCGGCGCAAGGTGAAGCGCCTGGGTAGGAGTCGGACCGCGCAAATTCGAGGGCAAGCGCGGCGCTTCACGCTGCTCGACTGTGACGTATCCCTTCTTTTCCAGGGCGGTTACAGCGCCCTGTGCTCCCGGCTGGCGACGAGTCAATTCCGGCACCGGCACCGGGCCGTTTTTTACGATATCCGCGAGCACAGCTCGCTGGGCAGCCGCGCGTCGTAAGGAGGTAGCATCCCCGACTGCCTCCATGCCCAGCGAGGTGGCATTCACCACTCGGACTATTCGTGCGGTGACGCGAGGAGGGGCCAGCTCCGCCAACTTCAACAGCAGCCCTCTTCGGGCGAGCGAGGTCACGGCGCGGTCGACGTCGACGTCCGGCAGTGCGTGTTGCACATCCGCGAGCAGCATGCGGTGCGCGGCGCGAACCGTCTCCAGAACGTGTTTCTGATCCGGACTCAGGCGCGATCCGCCGGCGTCGCCGCCGATTTCGAGTGCGTACACGGTCTTTCTTCCCAATCCGGGTGGAAGCATGGCTCCCAGCACATCGGAAATGGGCGCAGCGTAATATTTCGAAATCCACTCGGCGAGGCGAAGTTGGTGCGCCGTCACAACCGGAACCGGATCCAGCACCTCTTCGATATCACGCACGTGCGGCAGATCGCAGGTACTTGCCAGTGAGCACACGACTCCTTGCAGATGGCGACTTGCAAACGGCACACGCACCAGCGAACCAGGCCCGACGACCGGTACGAGCGACTCCGGCAGGCCGTACGTAAATAGGCCACCGGCTCGACCGAGATGGGCGAGCACCGCTACATGCGCGTAGCGTGCCGAAAGGCTGGAATCCACTCCGTCGGGTTAGTGACTGGAGCCGGACAGACGAGCGGTCAAAGCCTCATCTCCCACTTCCACTTGATCAACCGTCCCCTCAGACGGATCACTCCAGAACGCCCTGGCCGCCCCGATGAAGTCCTGGAATAAGGGATGTGGTCGATCGGGCCGAGACTTGAATTCTGGGTGGAACTGACTTCCCACGAACCAGGGATGATCTTTGAGTTCGACGATCTCCACCAGACGTCCGTCCGGCGAGAGGCCCGACAACTCCATGCCACCCGCCGTGAGCAGTTCCCGGTACTCATTGTTGAACTCGTAGCGATGACGATGTCGCTCATACACGATCGGTTGATCGTACGCCGCGGCAGCGCGCGTCCCGGGAGTGAGGCGACATGGCCAGACGCCCAGCCTCATGGTTCCTCCCTTTTCCGCGATGTCGCGTTGATCCGGCATGATATCGATCACCGGGTATTTGGTGTTTTCGTCGAACTCGGTGCTGTTCGGCAGGCTGGAGTGCAGGAGATGGCGGGCCAGCTCAATGACGGCAACTTGCATTCCCAGGCACACGCCGAGATACGGGACCTTGTGTTCGCGCGCGAAGCGAGCCGTTCGAATCTTTCCTTCAATGCCACGCGATCCGAAGCCCGGTCCGACCAGTATCCCGGCTACCGGTTCCAGGAAGCGAACATTCGAGTCCCTTTCGAGGTCCTCCGAATCCACCCAGTGGATTTCCACGTCCAGGCCGTGATGGAGTCCGGCGTGCTTGAGCGCCTCCACGATGCTCATGTAGGCGTCTGGGCTCTTAACGTACTTCCCGACGATCGCGATCGGCAGCTTCGGCTTCGGTTCCATGATCTGCGCCACCAACTCCGACCAGGTCCGCAAGTCGGGCAACGATGCATCCAACCCTAACTCACGTGTGATCAGGCGACCGAGTCCGGCCTTCTCCAGTACCAGTGGCACCTCATAGATCGTCTTGCTGGTCTGCAAAGGAATGACTGCTTCCTCCGAAATATCGCCGAAGATAGCGATCTTCTCACGCAGTTCGCGCGTGACGGGATAGTCAGCGCGGCAGATCAGAATGTCGGGTTGAATACCAATGCGGCGCAACTCGTTGACGCTGTGCTGCGTCGGTTTCGTCTTCAGCTCGTTGGTCGAGCCGATGTGGGGAAGCAACGTCACGTGAATATAGAGAACGTTCTGCCGACCGACCTCTCGACGCAGTTGTCTGATGGCTTCCAAAAACGGGAGGCCCTCGATATCGCCCACCGTTCCGCCAACCTCCACGATCACGACGTCGGCGCCGGTCTGCCGTGTAACCCGACCGATGCGCTCCTTGATCTCGTTCGTGATGTGAGGAATAACCTGGATGGTCCCGCCCAGGTAATCGCCCTTGCGCTCTTTGGCGATCACGGAAGCGTAAACC
>DAINCT010000635.1:0-2344 GCA_036732245.1 Chloroflexota bacterium
GACCTTCGCCTCCTGGGGAGTCGATTATCTGAAAGCGGACTGGTGTTACGTGCCCTACGCGAATTTTCCGAATTACACGCACGACGAAATCGCTCAGGTGCTGTTTGCCCGCATGTCGGCGGCTTTGCATGCCACGGGGCGACCGATCGTGCTCAGCGTATCCGACGCCAGTGATCTATCGATCCACCCCTGGCTCTGGGGGCGCTCCGTGTCGAATCTCTGGCGCACCACCCGGGACATCGCCCCTACCTGGAATAGCATCCTCAGCAGCGCCGACGAGAACCTCCAGCACAGCTCGGCAACGGGTCCGGGACACTGGAACGACCCGGATATGCTCGAGGTGGGTAACGGCACGCTGACGCCGGCGGAGGACCGGGCGCACTTCAGCCTGTGGAGCATGATGGCGGCGCCACTCATCCTGGGCACCGATCTTCGGGTGATGCCGCTATGGGTCCGGGACATCGTAACCAATCGCGCGGTGATCGCCATCGACCAGGATCCGCTCGGGGTACAGGCATCGATCGTCTTCCGGCACGGCAATGGCGAGATCCTGTCGAAACGGCTCGCCAATGGGGACCGTGCCGTTCTCCTGCTCAACCGAGGTGCCCCAGGAATAACGCTCACCATAGGTGCCCGGCAGGTGGGCCTGGCGCCGGCGCCGAAGTATGTCTGGAGCAACCTCTGGACGCATACCACGCACACCGGTACGGGAAGTATTTCAGAGCGGGTGTCGCCACGATCGGCTGTACTGCTGCGGGTGGCGGGAGTCTCCGGCACGAGCTAGTCCCATGCTCAATCTTTGTTCTACGTGCTTCGGTGCAAAGAGCTTTCTGTCGGCTGAACCGTGAACCCTTCCTTGCGCGCCGCCTCTCTCAGCCGACTGTCGCGGCAGACAAACACGCGTCCACCCGGCACACCATCACTCCATACAAGCGCCGACGCCAGCTGCAGCGCGTCGGCTGCCCGCAGGGGATGCACTACCAGCAGGCGCTCCGCCGTGGAACGAACCCGGTCACTCGGCTGGACCTCTGACCAGCGTGCACCGAGTGAATCGAGTGCGCTGCGAGCTTCCAGTTCTTCTTGAGGTTGGAGGACGCCTTCACGTCCCCGACGCGCGAGCGCAGAATTGCATTCAACCCGCGTCCCCCACCAAACAATCATGTGCCGGTCATCCTTAAGGGCGGTGAGTAACAGGGATGTGGTGGGCTCGCGTACCAACAGCGGAATGACGACCGACGCATCCCAGAATCGAGTCATCTAGTAGCCTTCGGCGCGTTCTTCCTCCAGAGCAGCGGCGACCAACCCACGAGGGTCTGACGGACGCTCAATCTCCCAAAACTCGTCGGGTAACGTTCCGGTGCCAACACGGACCAGTCCCCGACGCTGGAGATCGAACAACTGAGAATCCGGCTGATCCGCGCCACTCCAAACAGCAGGAACTAGACGCGCCACGGGACGACCTCGGTCCGCCACAACAATCTCTTCTCCCTGCTGGACCCGAACCAAAAACTCACTCAAATGCGCCTTCAGTTCCGCAATGCCGACCTGTATCATGGTTGCCACCTCTCGCGTGTGACCATTATAGTCTCGAATTGGCGCGGTGAGGCACTTTCCGTGCCCTTGCCGTTCCAGTACATGTACGGCTAATCGCCAGTGGCCAAATCTATCCTTCATGGTTTGCCCAACTTCGTAACGGGAGGGCAATCTGTCCATTGCTCTGTGCTCGTCAGGCTCTTTCTCTTGGTATGGAAGTTGCAAAGTCCTGTCGATGACCGCACCGTGCCCCACCCATTGTGCGGACCGCAGAGCGATCGAAAGGATTCGGGCACATGAGTAGCGTAAAGACTCCCGAAGAGCTGTTCCTCCATGAGTTGGAGGACATTTACGATGCCGAGCATCGTTTTCTCAAGGCGTTACCCACCATGGCGAAGGGAAGCGAGGATCCGCATTTAGCGAAAGCTTTCGAGGAGCACGAGGAGCAGACGCAGATGCAGATCGAGAACCTTGCCAAGGTCTTCGAATCGCTCGGAGAAAAGCCGAAGCGTATAGCCTGCTACGGTGCGCAAGGATTGGTCAAGGAATACGAGCACTTCGTTGAGGAGGGACCATCTCCGAGCGTGCTCACCTTATTCAGTGTCGGCGCGGGTCAAAAGGTGGAAGAGTACGAAATTTGTTCGTACAAAGACCTCTCGCAGATGGCAAATCTGATGGGCAAGGACGATATCGTCACACTGCTGCAGGCAAATCTGGAGCAGGCAGAGGCCGCGGCTGAGAAGCTTGAGACGATCGGCGAGAAGCTGAATAAAGCGACGATTAAAGCGTCATGACCGAGCGGATCAATAGA
>DAINCT010000636.1:0-2336 GCA_036732245.1 Chloroflexota bacterium
CATCACTATCGGTGCCACCCTGTGTATTGCAAGGTCGCGCCACTCAATCATGTCCCTCACGTGGGCATTCCTCTCGCGTCGGAACGGAGCGTACCGCAGGTACAGCTCGGGGCGAGTCTTCTGCAGGGCCGTCCAAAATCTCCCCTTCGTAAAATCTTGCTCCTTCCACGTCAGAGGGCGCAAACTTCCCTTGTCCGAGGTCCGCAAGGCATACAGCTCGGCGAGCGTGATGGCCACAGCGTCCAGCACACCCTTACAGGCGCCGAAACAAGCGACTAGTGATGTGCTCGCCTGCACGTTAGAGAAGGGGTGCTGGGGAGGGTACGCGACGGCGCGAACCTGCGAGGCGTGATAGTCAACGTCCGCAAGACGTCGGCACAGGTTCTCGGCCAACGTGACATGTGGCCATCGAAGGGCGTCCATCCCCGAGGCGACGACACGATCAAAGGCGTCGTCCAACTTCACGAAGAAATACGGTGCGGCCAAGCCCATCAGGTTGTACTGAGATCTGACGTAGAACAATGTTTTCAATGCTGACCGACCGGCGGAGTGCGCGCATCCAACAGCGCGTGGCGTCTAGAAATCGGCTTGCCTCCCGAACGTTTCAGAGGACCAGCCTCAGGTTCCGTCCAATAGCGACTAGCTCAAGTTCAAATCAATGTGCCAATGGTGGGCCTTCATCTCGCCGATGGAGTACACAGGCCCAGTGTGAGAACCGATCTCTACCTGATAACGTTGAGCCGGAGCGACCTTGGCCGTGAACGTCACATGACACTTAGCAGAACCAGCGGTAGTCAGAGTGTTGAATGACGTCGTGGCGTTACCGATGATCGTATTATTCTCGTTTCGCACGATCACAGCGGCGTCTTCGATTTCGTACCCGCTGCCACATTGAGGAGCGGTAAGCGTTCCTGTCAGGGTGTAACCTGCGCTCGCGGTGCGGGTCGCACGCAGAGCAACTGACACTTCAGTCTTATGAACCATCTGGCGTGCGATCACAACCGCGGTCTGACGAATTTCCGCTTTTGACGGTCCGCCGCAGCCGGCGAGAAATACGACCACTGCACCACAAATCCACGCGGGATGACGCATCAGCAGCCTCCGTCGTGTGTCTCATCTCCGGTGTTCATAGTACAGCTAGAGGAAGGCTGATTCGTCCACACGCTACATCTTGCCCGCGCCAGCGGCGCGCTTTAGACAATGACTGCAGCTGAGCCTGGTCGTCCATGCTCAATGCCTCTTCGGTATGGAGGCGCCAGTAGTGAAAGACATCTGGCCTACGCGAAGACGCTGGAGGACGCTCTGGCACTGGTCGTCGGCAACCACCTGCAGTCCCACACGCCGATCGTTCACGAGGGCGACTTCATACTCCCTTCCCTGGCGCTACGCGAAACCTACGGGGAGGAGCCGGCAAACGGGCAGGTGCGGGCGCTATTCCTTTATGAGGAAGACGAAGCCCAGATCGCTCAGAACTTCCGTGAGCGTCACGGCAGTGACCAGCCGCGAAGAACCCGCACGAGCTGGTGCGTGAACCAGTGGCTGCGCGGGGAGCCGAGCGGCTTGGCGTGCCGACGCTTGCGGCGCGGCCCTGGCAGACTGCGCTTCAGCGTGCCATCGCAGCCGTCGATCGGACAAGTGGATGACGTTGAGGATCGAGCCGGTGCGGATCTCGTTGAACTATATACAGTGAGTCGAAGCAGCCAGGACCAGAAGGAGCGACCGCATGGGTGCTGGTGAACAGATTCGCCAAGTTGTCATCCGAGGGCCTGGTCAGATCGAAGTGACCGAGGTGAACGCGCCGCAAGCCGGACGGGGAGAGGTGCGCGTGCGGCCCCTTCTGGTTGGTGTGTGTGGCTCGGACCTCCATGTGCTGGCGGGGAAGCATCCATTCGTCTCCTATCCCGTCATGCCCGGCCACGAGGTGGTCGGAATCGTCGATGCGGTGGGTCTCGACGTACCCGACATTGAAGTGGGCCGGCGCGTCCTGGTCGAGCCTAATCTCGTGTGTGGCGAGTGCCGCTACTGCCGCTCTGGCCGCTACAACCTGTGCGACCAGCTCACGGTGGTGGGCTTTCAATCGCCCGGATCGCTCGCGGACCTCTTCACTATCCCGGCCTCCCGCCTGCACCCGGTGCCCCCGTCTCTCAGTGACCAGGAAGCGGCACTGGTTGAGCCGCTGTCCACGGCGACACACGCGGTTCGGATTGTGGGAACCGATCTCACGGGGCGCACGGTGGCCATTCTGGGAGCCGGCAGCATTGGACTGTTGACGCTCGTTGCCGCGAGGGAGGCCGGTGCCGCGGCCATCGTGGTGACCGATCTCCAAGAGAGCAAGC
>DAINCT010000637.1:0-2330 GCA_036732245.1 Chloroflexota bacterium
CGCGGTATCGCCATCCTACCCGCCCGCTGGTCTTTCTGCCGCACTCGCTCTCCGAGATCACGGGGCCAGTGTTCGGTCACGAGGCAGTGCAAGGGTCGGATAGCGACCTCACGCACCAGCACGACGGGGAGCCGATCGGCGAGCGGATTACCGTGAGCGGACGGCTGCTGGATGGCGACGGGAAGCCGGTTCGCCACTCGCTGGTCGAGATCTGGCAGGCCAATGCGGCGGGACGGTACGCCCATGGGGTGGATCAACATCCGGCGCCGCTCGATCCGAACTTCAGTGGAACCGGACGGTGTCTCACCGACGATGAGGGTCGCTACGAGTTCATCACCATCAAGCCGGGGGCGTATCCCTGGGGAAACCACACCAATGCCTGGCGTCCGGCGCACATCCACTTCTCGGTGTTCGGGCCTGCTTTTGCCACCCGCCTGGTGACGCAGATGTACTTTCCGGGTGACCCACTCTTCGACCAGGATCCCATTTTCCAATCGGTGCGCGATCCCCGTGACCGGCAGCGCCTGGTGAGCTCGTTCGATCTCGCGCTGACGCAACCGGAATGGGCGTTGGGCTACCGGTTCGACATCGTGGTCCGCGGGCGCGACGCAACACCGCTGGAGTCTCCCATGCCGCAGGGCGGCACCACGCCGCATGAAACGTGAGCGAGGGGTCGACCACAAGGGTCGACGCTACGACGGTTTGCGGGTGTGTCAATGGAAATGGGGAATATTTTGTGAGAGAGTCTCCCATGCCGGAGGGCGGCGCCACACCGGATGCAAATAGAAGGAGTCGAGTCAATGACGTCCACGGGCGCCTCGGCGACGGAGCGCCGAGCTACGACGGTTAGCCTGCATGTCAACGGGAATGGGGAAGTTTTTGCGAGAGAGGAGCCATGAAGTGAGCGCTCACCTGCTGCCAACACCATCCCAGACCGTCGGTCCATTCTTCGAGTTTGGCCTGCTGCGGCCGGCTCAACCCGATTTGGTGCCGATGGGAACGCCCGACAGCATACGCATCGAAGGTTCGGTATTTGACGGTGAGGGCGTGCCTGTGCCGGACGCGATGCTGGAGATCTGGCAGGCCGCTCCGTCAGGCAGATACGCTCACCCCGAAGATGGACGCTCGGACCTGGCGATCGACGACGGCTTCACCGGTTTCGGCCGCAAGGGCACCGATGCCGGCGGCACGTACTGGTTCAGGACGGTCAAGCCGGGTATCGTGCCCTGGGTGGACGGTCGGCCACAAGCGCCTCATCTCAATGTCTCGATCTTCGCGCGTGGGTTGGTGCATCGCCTGGTAACCCGGATGTACTTCCCGGACGAAGCGGAGGCCAACGCGGTAGATCCAGTGCTCCTTTCCGTGGAGGATCCGGCGGCAAGAACGACCCTCATCGCGGTTTCAGGTGACGGTGTGCTGCACTTCGACCTTCACTTGCAGGGTGAAGGTGAAACCTGTTTCTTTCAGATCTGACCATGCTCTTTTCCGGGCTTTTTATTCCGCCGGCCCTGAGTGATGCGGTGTCCGAGCGTGCCTGGATCGGGGCCATGCTGGAGGCGGAGATAGCCCTGGCGCAGGCTGAAGCACGGGTGGGCGTCATTCCTCCCACTGCCGCGGAGCAGATCACGGCCTGCTGCGTGATCGATCGCCTGGATCCGGCCGCCATCGTGCTCGAGGCCCGTGAGGTGGGGAACCCCGTCGAGCCACTGGCCCGGGAACTGCGCACCATGGTGCCGGGCGAATCGTCCCGGTACGTCCATTTCGGAGCGACCAGCCAGGATATCCTCGACACGGCGAGCATGCTCGTCGCCCGGCGGTCCCTCACCATCATCGAGCGGGATCTGGCGTCATTGGCCGACCGCCTGGCAGCGCTGGCCGAGGCACATCGCACGACGCTCATGGTCAGTCGCACCCTGCTGCAGCACGCGTTACCCATCACCTTTGGGCTCAAGGCGTCCCAGTGGCTGGCGGGCGTCACTCGCGCCCGGACAGCTCTGCACCGTCTCCACACTGAGTGTCTCGCCGCGCAGTTGGGCGGCGCGGCCGGAACGTCGGCTGCACTCGGCGACGCCGGAATCGCCGTACTGACTGAGTACGCACGGCTCCTGCAACTCGCCGACCCTGAGCTGCCCTGGCATACCGAACGCAGCCGCCTGCTCGAGATCGCGGCGGCTCTGGGACTCGTGGCCGGCGCCGTGGACAAGATCGCGCTCGATGTCACACTCCTGACGCAGACTGAGGTCCAGGAGGTGTCCGAAGGAGGAGCGGGGCCGCGTGGCGGCTCGTCGACCATGCCGCACAAGCGCAATCCGGTCGGCAGTGTGCTGGCT